>NZ_AFMS01000143.1 GCF_000215485.1 Anaplasma marginale str. Florida | reverse complement strand
CCACCCACACGGACAGCGTATAAATCAAAATTGCGTAGCCCAGGTGATGTTTTACGTGTACTCCTTATTTTTGCCTTTGTTCCTGCAACTTTAGATACAAAATCTCTAGTTCTAGAGGAAATGGAAGACGCCCTCTGTAGAAAGTTTAACAGCACTCTTTCAATTGATAATATCCCGGATGCTAGGCCAGAACCTTTAACAATCACAGTGCCAGATTGTATATTGTTTCCATCAAATTCGAGTATAGTGAAGTTTATTTCCTTACTAAATATTTCAAATATCTCCTTAACAGCAACAATTCCAGAAACCATCATTGATTCCTTGGAGATAATTGAAAAATTCACCTCCTCTTTCTCAAAAATACAATTCGTGGTTATATCCCCTTGCTCCCCAAGGTCCTCCATTATCGCAGAGCGTATAATCTCCTCAAACATATAATTTTTCCACGAATAACTTTACCATGAGTGTATACTGTATACCTTTAGATAGGAAGTGAACTTGCTTATGGGCTATACATACCTAATCCCTATACTATTCGCCTCATATCTAATTGGGTCAATCCCCTTCTCATGGATCTTAGTAAAGGTATTCTATAAAAGAGATTTAAGAAGTGTTGGCTCTGGAA
>NZ_AFMS01000144.1 GCF_000215485.1 Anaplasma marginale str. Florida | reverse complement strand
CGTCACGCGCTTTTTTTGTCGCACTTGGGTTATATCACAGTATTACAACATACAACTCGCTAAAATACGGCACAGGGCTGCGCATGCCCCCAGTTGCACACTGCAGAAAAACGATTGTGCGGCTCCGCAGCATTTTTTGTTATCCGCACTGCAGACTGTAACCACCTTAAAACTACCGTCCGGCTTGGTTGCCAAAGCCGCATACTTTTTAGAAAACACCACGCAGACACCTAATCACGTACGCGGGAGTGTGGGTATTGCCCCAGCAGCTGGGACGAGCGCACACTGGATTGGCCCAGCATTTCACCCTGCACTGACGCCCCACAATCAAAACGGCGGCCCCGCTAGCGCACTCGAGGCATCCCAGCTCCACTTACTGGGCACGCAGTGCGCCCAAAATCCGCTATGAGGCCATGGACAGCAACTTGCCTATCACGTCAACACTATCCCACTTTACATTGCCGTCTATGCGGTACAGTACAACACCGCCCCGGTCAACAATCAAGGTTAGCGGTATAGCCCTCACATCGAAATAATCAAAAAGCGCCCTATTTGTGTCCAGGTACACAGTAAGTGCAATTCCATATTCCTTGCAGAATGACTGCACAGCATGCGCATCCCCGTAAGAAACCGGCAAAAATACGATCCTATCTTTGGCTTCTTTCTGATTCAAATGATCCCAAATTGCCTGAAGCTCCCTTAGCAACGCGACAGACTCCAAGCTCCAC
>NZ_AFMS01000145.1 GCF_000215485.1 Anaplasma marginale str. Florida | reverse complement strand
TATCAGCCGGGGTTACAGCCAGAAAAGTGCGCCGCCTAGAGCAGAACAACAAATGATGGAAAATTCACCACATGAGCGATAAGCAGCTAGAACATGGTGGGCAGTAACAGACTCGAACTGCTGACTTCCTCGGTGTAAACGAGGCGCTCTACCAACTGAGCTAACCGCCCCCGCAGAATGCTAAACCATAACGACAACTACTGCAACAGAGAACTTTTTATATCTTCATAAGAAACGCCACATTGCTTGCACGACCCTAAAACCGTGTTCACCAGAAGGAACGCTATGGTCATCGGCCCCACGCCCCCGGGAACCGGAGTGACTGAACATGGAACATCCTGCAAACCTTCGAACTCAACATCCCCAACAAAGCGCTTCTTGCCGCTCTCTTCTACAAGGTTTATGCCAACATCGACAACTATTGCCCCAGGCTTGATCCAGGAAGCCCTAATGAAGCGGGCCTTGCCCACCGCTGCCACAATTATATCTGCCCGCAAACAATGCTCTTCAAGATTACGGCTGGCAGAGTGTAGCACAGTCACCGTACAATTTTCGTAGAGGAGCAGCAATGCAACTGGCTTTCCCACTATGTTAGAGCGGCCTACAACCACCGCGTTGCTACCGGCCAGATCTTGTTTTACAGTTTTTATCAGATGGATGCACCCCTGCGGAGTACATGGAATCATGCAATCCAGCTGACCAGTGGCTAGCTTGCCAGCGTTGGCATTGTGAAACCCATCAACGTCTTTCTCGGGGCTGATGGCGTTAATCACCAGCTCTTTATCTATATGCCTTGGTAGGGGCAGCTGCACCAAAATACCGTGCACTGCCGCGTCTCTGTTTAGCTCATCAATGATGCGCAACAGCTCCTCCTGGGAGGTATCATGCTCAAGGGCAATAGTCCGGGACTGCAGGCCGAGCTCCTCTGCCTTGCGCTGCTTATTGCCTACGTACAGCTTACTCGCCGGATCATCCCCAACAATGACCACCACCAAGTGTGGTACTATTCCATGTTCTGCCTTAAGTCGATCAACAGATACACGCAACCTGTCTAGCAAACCCCGTGCAACCAGTTTACCGTCTATTATTTCACGCACTAAACCCCCAAAAGACCGTAAAAACAGGCATGAGGGCCAGGGAATTCAAAAAACTGCACCGAGGGCACACCCCACTACCTATCAATGTACCCGGACAAGCACACTACGGCAGATTGCCCCACCACAACAGCGGCCGCCCACAGGACGGACTACCCACTGCCCGCGGGTTTGTGCCCATTGGGAGGCGTATGCGCGGTGCCATAGTTCAGATACCTGTTGTCCAGGAAGACATTATCCCCAGGATGCCTGAAGTAGCCCTCAGTATGAACATTTGGGGTTCCCATGTCAAGCAGCTCAGTAACCGTAGCGAAACTGTACCCCTCTTTTTGCAAAAAACCCACAATCACCTTTAGATTCTCAAGCGTGTGCGGGGGAACCGAAGTTGCGTGCATTAGCAAAATCGACCCCCTGCGTATGCCCATTTCTGACACAAATTTGTCGGAGATCCGCTCCCACTCGGGCACTACAACGTCCCATTGCACAATCCTAACCCCACTTTTACGCAAAAGGTCAAGATTCGCGTCTGCCACCCTACCGTAAGGTAGCCTGAACAAGCTAAGACCATTGGGAATTTTTTCAAACTCCTCATGCGATACGCCATCATGCAATCGCGCACCGACAGCGCTTCTGAGTATCTCATACTGCCTTTCAGTGCACATGACCTGCTCGGTTGCATCCCTTACGGGCAATAGCGCAAAATTTCCGTGAGTCCACGCATGATTACCTATTTCAAACAGTGGGTCCGCAATGAGCTGCATCGCCCTTTCTGGGTGCGTCTTCATCCATTTTCCACCGAGAAATAGCGTAGCGGGAATGCCGCGTTGCCTGAGAAAATCGATTACCCCGCCGTCATAGCCCGCAGTTTTGGTAGAAAGTTCGCAAAAATCGAACGTTAGAGCCACAACCTTCCCCACATCTGGGCGCAGCGAGACAGACCTAATATTCCCCCATACGCCATTGCCTTCCCCCTGGGCCCGAAGCGGCGTGCATCCACCGTCCGGCAGCGCCAAATCTGGCTGGTGGTAACTAGAAACCTTGCTTTCCTCTTCCGTACCACGGAGCTGCGCATCCGTCCAGATAGCGTCCATCACGGCCCGGGAGCCAAATTTGCCACCATGGCCGGCATCTTGCACGTGCGCGGCACCGCACATCGGGAAGACAGCAGCGAATATCGCGAAAACGACCGGCCATACCGCCGACTTGCCACTGGCTGGAAACACACCACAGCACGCCCGAACCACACGGGCAACCACAACTGCCATACTTGCTCAACTTCTGATTGTCTTAGACTTGTAGCACGACACCCCGGAAGCCGCAATGCTTATTTGTGGAACACGAACCCGCATAGCGAGAACCGAGTAAATTTCTCAAGCCGCAACAGCCCGTATCACAACGGGAAGTTTTTGTCTATAAGCTCCCTCAACCCCATCTGCCTAGACACCCTCTTGCTCTCTGCACCAATAATACAGCCTATCTTGCGCGCGGTTTCCTCAGCATCTTCGTTGACTATTATGTAATCGTAGCGGTAGCAGTGACTGATCTCGAATGGGGCGCCTTTAAGCCTCTCCCTCGCAACACCATCAATACCGCCTCGGTCGCTCATGCGACGCTCTAACTCATCCATGGAAGGAGGCATCATGAAAACACTCACTACTGATTCTTTCATCGTTTCCATTAGCCTGTAGGCCCCCTGCCAATCGATCACAAACAGTATGTTTTTCCCGCTACTGATGTTTTCTGCCACAAACTTCCGCGGTATGCCGTAGTAATTCCCGAAAACTTTCGCGTGCTCCATCATCTCACCAGATTCGCACATCAGCAAAAACTCCGCTTCGCTGAGGAAAAAGTAGTCCCTACCGTTAACCTCACCCTCCCTAGGAGCCCTCGTGGTTGCGGAAACCGAGCGTATTATGTTGTTATCACTGTTTTTGATGATAAGGTCAGACACGGTGGTCTTGCCGCACCCAGAGGGTGAGGAGAGCACCAGCATTATACCTTCACTTGTCAGCTTTAGGCCCACAACACCCCTGCAATTCCCGTGCCAGAGGCCGCTTATATCATCAACGTGCCCAACTTTCAACCGAAATAAACCCCGGTGCATAGTGTGCTCAGCCCACAACAAGGCTACTATTGCGAAAGCTGCGCGCTCACGTTATAGAAGCGACTGCCGCCACGGCTATCCGCTGCACACCTGCCTTTTCTGCGCACTTACTCATTGAGCCTAATGTGGGTGTGTATCAGCATCGTAGCCACGGTAAGGAGCAGCTGGCCATGGGTAAACTTACTGTTGTCGCTCATAAGTAACTATGCTATCTTCCGGGGATGGGGTAGGTAGCTTCTGGTGCGGTAGCGTGAAGGGTCTTGTTCGTTACTCGTGGGCGGCGTTGCCCTGTCTGGTGTGCATATGCGCCGTCTCGATGGCGGTGGGCCTGTATTGCGCGCTTTATGCCTCACCGCCAGATTATAGGCAGGGTGAGGTCGTGCGCATAATGTATTTGCACGTACCCTCTGCGTGGATTTCGTTGGGGACGTATGCGGCAGTCGCCGTGTTGAGCTTTGTAGCACTAATTAAAAAAAACGCGGGTTTTTTGCTGTCCAGGGCGATGGCACCTGTGGGCGGGTGTTTTACCATGGTGTGTTTGGTCACTGGCAGTGTGTGGGGCAAATACACGTGGGGTGCCTGGTGGGTGTGGGATGCTCGGCTCACCTCAATGTTGCTTCTGCTCTTCTTATATTTGGGATATTCGTGCTTGTGGAATGCATTTGAAGATCAGGCAAGAGCTTCGAGGGCCGCCGCCTTGTTTGCGGTGTTTAGCGCCATAAACGTACCGATTGTGAAGTTCTCGGTGGACATATGGTCAACTCTGCACCAACCGGCAAGTGTGCTGAGGAAGGGTGGCGTGGCTATTGATTCCTCAATGCTGGTACCGCTATTTGCAATGTTCACCGCTCTCGCATCTCTATTTGGCGTGTTTACGCTGCTTCGCATCAGCACCTTGGTCAGAGCGCGGAAGTGCAGGGCCAGGCTTGCCCGTGTCTATAGCCAGGAGGCGCTATGATCGGGACGTTGTCTGGCACGGTCGAAGAGGTTGTGTGCAGCAATCGCATCATACTGTGTGTCGGCGGAGTGGGGTATTTGGTGCAGCTGCCGGGCAGGGTGCTAAGCGGCTGCCAACACGGAGATCATGTTCGGCTGTATATTGAAACCTATGTGGGCAGAGACGGCGTCTCCCAGCTCTATGGCTTTGCAAACAGGGAAGAGCAAAACTGCATGCGGATGCTTATTAAAGTCAGCGGCGTGAACTACAAGACTGCCATGGCAATATTGGACGTGCTGACCCCAGAGCAGGTGTTTTCTGCAATCGTAAGCGAAGATAGGGCTGCTTTAAAGGTTGGTGGCGTGGGAGAAAAGCTCATCAGTAGAATAATTTCCGAGTTGACCCCGCAGGTACAGAAATTTGAGCTCAACAGGTTCGCTGCAACCACTAGAACAGACAGTGAGGCTGTTGCTGCCTTACTCAGCCTGGGGTACGAAAGGACGGCAGCCTTGGGTGCGCTGCAGAAAGTTGGAGTGTGTGACTCCACCGAGGATGCGGTACGCCGCGCACTTTTGGAGTTATCTAAGTGAGCAACGACACATTACACAAATATGAGGCCCTGCCGGAGGACCATCGCAATGTTGCTCTCCGCCCGTGCCTAATAGAAGAGTTTGTGGGGCAGACTGAGGTCATAAAGAATCTCAAGGTCTTCATACAATCTGCGTATGAGAGAAGAGAGCCCATGGACCACGTTTTATTGTATGGCCCGCCGGGCTTAGGTAAAACCACGCTTGCACATATCATCGCAAAAGAACTAAAGGTGAATTTTAGGTCAACTGCCGGGCCTTTGTTGAGCAAAGCAGGTGACTTGGCAGCAATTTTGACCAATCTTCAACCCATGGATGTGTTATTCATAGACGAAATTCATAGGTTGAACAGGAACATAGAGGAGGTGCTATATTCCGCTATGGAGGACTATTGCCTCGACATTGTGGTAGGAGAGGGATGTGGCGCAAGAACTTTGAAAATCGACATCCCCGCTTTCACATTGATCGGCGCTACCACAAGGTTTGGATTGATCTCAAACCCGTTGAGGGACAGGTTCGGCATCCCACTGCACCTGGAGTTTTACTCTGTAGACGAACTCGTGCTTGTGATAAAGCGGGCCGCCGGCGTGATTTGCACTAGTATAGACGATAGCGGGGCGCGGGAGATTGCCTCCAGATCCAGAGGCACACCGAGAATTGCGCTAAGGCTCTTCAGGCGCGTGAGAGACTTTTTAGAGTTTGAGAGGAAGCACGGCACAATAGATGGCAACTTCGCAAATAGCGCGCTGTTCCGCCTGGGAATAGACGGTGCTGGGTTCGACAAAATGGACTTGAAATATCTAAAGTTCGTTTTTGAGGCAAAAGGTCCGGTGGGCATCGACACTATAGCCTCAGCGCTTTCAGAAGACGTAGGCAACATCGAAGAGACTATAGAGCCATATCTAATAAAAACCTGCTTCATCCAGCGCACACCACGCGGCAGGGTGCTCACACAAAAAGGCTTTGAATACCTGCTCAGCAGCAAGTACATATAGGCTCGTGGAAAAAGGGTATGCAACGGCGCGGAGACAACGCTGAGCTTAAGAGCTTAAACTGAGTGGCTGCAATCCTACAGTGCGCGGGGCCTGCCAGCCGGTAGGGTAGGGATTTACTGCTGACCAGCCGCACCATTAGCTCTAAGCTTCGCTCCTCGGCGTACATACGCACAGGATCACTGAAGATATTCCGCAGCATGTGAAAGTCAGCAAACAAATTGGGACTATGGTGCCATTGTAAAACTTGCCGACAACGTACATGCCTACAACTCCAAAAACTGTCTGACAAAAAATAATGAAGGCAGAGGCTGCGCCTTTGTTGCTGACCTCACGAAAGGCCAAAACAGCGCCGTTACTGGCGATAAGTGAAATGCAGAATGAGGAGGGAATCCAGATTGCCTCCACAAGCACAGGTGTAAGAGCGAAGTAGTAATCGGCCATAATCGCCGCCACATCTGATGCCACAGTCAGCACCAAACCTACAGCTATCATTCTTCTCATACCAAACCTGCCCACCAGCTTTACGTTGGCCATAGTCCCGGCAATGAATGACACTCCGCCAATAGCTGCAACATAGCCATAATACTTTGCCTGGAGCCCCATGCCCTCAATAAATACAAATGGCAGAGTTCCCACTGAGGCCAATGTATACGTCATCGTGAGAACCTTGATGAAACAATAGGCAAGAAACCTGCGGTTCCTCAGCAGGGCGACGTACCCGGAAACTATTGTAATCGGATTACACCCCGCACGTCTCTCCGATATTGTCTCTGGAAGCTTGCACACCAACCAGGAAAGGAGTGCTGCGCTCAGGACTATTGACACTACAAAAACTGTTCTCCAACCATATCCATGTTCTATCATGTATGAGGACATGCCGGGTGCAATGAACGCGGAGCCGGTAACAGCACACATGTACATCAAGGATATCCTCTTAGAGCACTCCTCACTAGAATAGGTGTCACATATAATTGCATAGCCCACTACTGCAGAAACTCCCGCACCTACCCCGTGAAAAAATCTGGCAATAATGAGAACAGTTATGCTATTTGCAAAATAGCACCACAGCCCGGTAATAAGGAAGACGGCCATTCCGAAGAGCATGACAGGCCTACGTCCATGCCGGTCAGACATAGGACCGTAAATCAGCCCCGATGTCGAATAGCCAAGCATCTCACAGCTGACTGTAAACTGAGTAACAGTCTGTTCCGCACCAAAAAAAGCCCCCACCTGCGTTAGGTAGTTGGCATACATAGCGTTAGTGATATCAACGAGTACTACAGACAGCACGGCAAGTATGAATGCCAACGAGCTCAGCAGCATACGTACTCCACATGTCTAGTTAAGGAACAGCACATCACGCTTCGCCACAACATTAACAACAAGACTGACCTCAATAGCCCAAGAGGGCCCCTACAAAAAGAACTTCCGCGTGACAGACCACAAATAGTATGCGCATTACTCAGGTTCGCCATCGGGGTACAGTACTGACATGAGCTCGCCCCACTCCCTGCGCCCTAGTCCGCTCTCCTCCATACTCACCTTTTCCCCTTGTAGCATCTTTCTCACAACCACAAGCGCGCTTCTTGATATTGTACTGGATTCCAAGTGGTATTCCACAAATGCGGCGTGCACCATGGGAACCCATAACCTCACTATTTCCAGAATCCTGCTCGCATATTCTCTAATCTCATATTGGGCACCCGCACCAGATCTAAGCGCCAAAAACCTCAGCAAATTGTGCAGATTAACTTTCCAATACCACTGGGTATAGCAATTAATCGTCAGGTTCATTCTGGCAAGCTCCCGCGCTAAGCCCTGCTCCAGCAGGGCTTCGTAATCTTCATACATGAGCTCAGAATTGCGCCTAAAAAGCTCCATAATCCTCTTCGCGGCATCAGCAGGCAACGGCGTTCCCCTGCCCTGTGCGTTGTTTGTTGACTGCTCCGCAATCTGCTTCTCATCCGGAATGTAAAACTCGCGATCCAATACAGAGTACCTAGCAGAATACTCATTTATACTTGCAGTACGGTGCCTTACCCACTGCCTGGCGACAAAAATTGGCAACTTTACGTGAAGCTTAATCTCACACATTTCGAAGGGGGAAGTGTGTGCATGCCGCATGAGGTACCCAATTAACGCGGCATCTTGGCTAGTGCGCTTCGTGCCCCTACCGTAAGATACGCGCGCAGCCTGAACCACGGACTCATCAGAGCCCATATAATCAACAACCCTTACAAACCCTTTATCTAAAACCCTGAGCTCCTGATGCAGGATATCCTCAAGTGCATGCACGACCACACGCTTTGTGTACTCACCCGTTCCTTCTTCCACCTATAACTCCAACCTCTTGAGCATCAGCTGCTTAATTTTAGAGATCGCCTTTGCAGGATTTAAGTCTTTAGGACAGGTTTTTGTACAGTTCATAATAGTGTGGCACCTATACAGTTTAAACGCATCATCAAGGAGCTCCAACCGTTCATCAGTTGCCTCATCCCTGCTATCCGCCAACCACCGATACACTTGCAGCAGAACCGCAGGCCCCAGGTATTTGTCGGAATTCCACCAATAGCTCGGACAGCTTGTGCTGCAGCTAGCGCACAGAATGCAGTCATAAATTCCATCCAGCTTGCTCCTGTCTTCAACACTTTGAAGACGCTCACTAGTGCCGGAAACAGGATCCTGAGCCTTGAGCCACGGACTGACAGACTTGTACTGCGCATAGAAGTCGCTAAGATCTGGCACTAGGTCTTTAATTACGTTCATGTGGGGCAATGGGTAGATTTTCACATCCCCTTTGATGTCAGAGATGTATTTTGTACATGCGAGAGTGTTAGAACCGTCAATATTCATCGCGCAGGATCCGCATATGCCCTCTCTGCAGGACCTCCTGAACGTAAGTGTGGAATCCACCTCGTTCTTAATTTTTATTAGCGCATCAAGGACCATCTGCCCGCATTTATCTAAATCGATGTAGAATGTGTCAATCCTAGGGCCTTCATCGTCATCTGGAGACCACCGGTATATCTTGAAGCACCCGACACGCTGCGCGCCCTCCGCCATGTTGTGCACTTTACCCTTAGGATTGATTTTAGAGTTCCGCGGCAGAGATATCTGCACCATTGGCTACACCCCATTAACCACTATCTAGTATACCCTCTTCTGAGGAGGAAACCACTCCACCTCATTTGTAAGCGTGCTGGTAGCAACACTCTTGTAGGCTATCTTCACACCGTGGGTCTTGCTATCGTACCAAGCCATGGTGTGCTTCATCCAGTTTTCATCATCACGCTCCGGAAAATCCTCACGGGCGTGAGCGCCTCTGCTCTCAGTGCGATTCGCAGCACAGTCCATGGTAATCACAGCCTGAGGCAGCATATTGGTTAGCTCAAGAGCTTCCACAAGGTCACTGTTCCAAATCATGCTCCTATCCGAAACAGACATATCTTTCGCCATAGAGGCAACCTCGCGGATTTTCTGTTTCCCTTCATTAAGAATGTCTGCGGTACGGAAAACCGCCGCATGGTCTTGCATCACACGCTGCATGCTATCACGCACCTCGGCAACCCGGGGGCCACCGCGTGAAAAGCGCAGTTTATCAAATCTATCAACAATTGCATCTACGAACGATTCTTCTATCGGCGCGTGGGGAGCGCCAGGCTTGATGATCTCCTTGGCCCTAAGCGCAGCCGCTCTGCCAAAAACCACCAAGTCCAGTAGGGAATTAGAGCCCAAGCGGTTAGCACCATGCACAGAAACACATGCCGCCTCGCCGATTGCAAAAAGCCCTGCCACTATCTTTCCCTTTTCCGATAGAATAACCTCCCCATAATAGTTTGTCGGCACCCCACCCATGTTATAGTGTACCGTAGGCAGGACTGGTATAGGATCTTTAGTAACGTCAACACCAGCAAACGTCTTGGCAGTTTCACTGATGCCTGGCAGCCTTTCTTTTATCACCCCAGGGTCAAGATGGGCTATAGACAGAAACACGTGGTCTTTCTTCGGCCCAACACCCCTACCCTCGCGTATCTCCATTGTTATGGCCCTGCTAACAACGTCACGAGAGGCAAGGTCCCGCGCCTTGGGCGCATAGCGCTCCATAAACCTCTCCCCTTCGGAGTTCAGCAGGTATCCACCCTCACCGCGGCAACCCTCGGTCATCAAGCAGCCAGAACCGTATATACCAGTGGGGTGAAACTGCACGAATTCCATGTCTTCCATGGGCAGCCCAGCCCTGGCAGCCATACCGCCACCATCACCAGTGCAGGTATGGGCACTGGTCGCCGAAAAGTATACCCTGCCATACCCACCGGTTGCCAAAACCACCGCGTGCGCGCGGAACCTGTGTAGAGTGCCGTCACACAATGACCACGCAACAACGCCATGACAAGCGCTATTGTTAGCGCTCATGATCAGATCTATCGCAAAATACTCAACAAAAAACTCTACCTTATATTTTAGGGCCTGCTGATACAAAGTGTGCAATATGGCATGCCCAGTTTTGTCCGAGGCAGCACAGGTACGCACGGCCATCTTGCCTTTGCCATATTCTGTAGTCATACCCCCAAACGGACGCTGGTATATTTTGCCATCTTCAGTTCTCGAGAAGGGAACCCCATAATGCTCAAGCTCAACAACCGCTTCCATAGCATGCTTGCACATATACTCGATGGCATCTTGATCACCAAGCCAGTCAGACCCCTTAACGGTGTCGAACATATGCCACCGCCAGTCATCCTCAGAAATATTACCAAGCGCCGCACTGATGCCACCCTGGGCAGCCACGGTATGGCTACGGGTGGGAAAAACCTTAGACACACACGCCACGGATAGGCCCGCAGCGGCCATGCCGACAACCGCACGTAGCCCGGCACCCCCCGCGCCAACAACCACAACATCATACTCGTGGTCTACAATTTTATATGCCGACCCAGGTGCTCCCACAGCGCAAAACGCAAAATCACAAACGACCTCAGCGTACCATAATAACCCCCACAGTCAACAACAACTTTGGTCCCACCGCCCGCAATCAGTACCGCGCTAGCTCGCTATAGCAGCCTTAGGTTGGCACAAAACTCACCCACACTGGGACTTTTCTTCCTTGGACGTTTTTATCAGTATCTCATTAACCAACCACAACTTTGCCGACATAACGCGTAAAAACTTGGCTGGCCTCCAACTGCACCGGCGCAACTCAAAAGCGTGTACAGCCGCCTATCCCCTATACTGCAAAAGCTGCAGCTTAACCAGCCTGGCATATAAGCTGTTTTCGTCCTGTATGAGTGAGTCATGCGTGCCGACCTCTTTGATCGCCCCGTCGTCTAATACCACTATTTTATCCGAGTTGGCTACAGTGGAGAGCCTATGCGCTATGGTAATCATGAGCTTGCCTTGCATCAACTCACACAATGCTGCCTGCACCTTGCTTTCATTATCGGAATCCAGAGCCGAAGTCGCTTCGTCCAATATCAAAACTTCTGGGTTCCTCAATATGGCTCTGGCTATCACTATTCTCTGCTTCTGTCCCTCCGATAAGCATATTCCCTTCTCACCAACGAAAGTGTCAAACTTGTTTGGGAGAGTGTGTATAAAATCCGCAATGCTAGCCCTTTCCGCCGCTTCCTCCAGTTGCCTATTGGTGTAGGTACGGTCGGCCCCGTAGGCGATGTTATCAAGTATGGTGCCGGAAAATATCACTGGGCTTTGTGGAACCACGCAGAAAAGCGAGCGTAGGCTGCGTAAGGAAATCTTCCTGATATCCACCCCGTCGATGGTTATGCTTCCGGAGCTGACATCATAAAACCTCAGGAGCAAGTCAGTAATCGTGCTCTTTCCCGCACCAGAATACCCCACTATTGCCACTCTCTCACCACTATGCATAGTAAGGCTTACGTTCCGCAGCGCTGGTGTGTCTGTTTTGCTCGGATAGAAGAACGTGACGTTGTGCATCTCGACTGCCCCCTTGACTGCATTAACGTCCACACAATCCTCGGCATCTGACATTCCCACATCAATGCACAATAGCTGTAGTACGTCTTCGGCAATCCTGGCGGCCTTCTGCAGATCTTGGATATTGTCCCCTATGCCGTTCACCGCACCGGCGGCAAGTACTGCATAAAAAACGAACGATAAGAGAGACCCGGCGCTCATGCTCTGGACACTCACCTCTTTGATGCCCATCCATAAGACAACGCCGACAGACCCGGCAGCCGCGGAGAGAATCAGGGTCACCAACAGTGCCCGCCATAGTAAATATTTCCCGGCAATACGGAAGTTTTCGTCTAACAAATTGGCAAACTTGGCTCTTGCATGATCTTCGGCCGTAAACGCTTGGATAACCCCGATACCCCTGCACGTTTCCTCGCCAAAATGGGCTAACTGCTCAACCCTTCCCCGCAAAAGACGAGAGAAATGTCGCACACGCCTGCCTAACAACGCAACAATTGCCCATAGAATCGGCAACATGCAGACTATATACCCAGTAAGCTTTATGTTGGTATGCGCGAGCATGGTTGCGCTACCTATGAGAACAGTCGTGTTCCGAAAAATCACCAGCATACTACCGCTCAGAATGGCCTGCAGCATGGCCATGTCAGTTGTTAATCTGCTCATTAACACCGACGTGCTGGTATTTTCCAAAACGCTCTGAGATAAAACGACGATTTTGTCATATATCTGCTTTCGCAAGTCACGCACCACGAGCTCAGCTCCGCGCCCTGAAAGCCAAACCCGCAAAAACGAGCTTGTCGACATCGTTGCAATCAGAAAAAAAATAACTGTCAGCGGCCTAGAGTCTGAGGTCGCACCAACGGCGTCGACCAGCGCGTTCATGCTGTGTCCCAAGGCGAGTATGGCCCCAGAAGAGGTAATCACCGCAAGGTATGACAGCAAGAAATACAAAAAGTGTGGCCGTATATAGGAGAGCAGCGCCTTCATGGCACACCTATTGCTCTCGAGGGCCAAAGGCGGCGCATATATCCTGTTTAACAAAGGAAAGCAGCTCACGCGCATTTTGCGTATCACGCCACGATGCATCATCTGCGTTGTAAGAGAAACGCACCGATCCGCTAATTGGAGATGCAACCCATATTTGCGATGAGGGCTGATGCCAACTTATCAGGTATACAAGCCCATCGCACGTAGCCTCGATTATTCCATCACCCACGTCACACTCGATGCGCCCCTCAACATCAACTTGCTCGATCATGGACAGCAAAGAATCCAAAGCATCTCGTGCCACAACTTTTAAATCAGAAGTCGGACTGCTTTTCATCACGGAACACACCTCACACCATAAACGCCCCAGAGGCCACCATAGCGATGCAACCGACCACGAGCAGCCGCCACGGCGCTACACTTGCATCGTCTAGCAACCCCACAAACGCGAGGAGCCCCGACCAACGCACATGAGGCTATTAGCACACCTCACACACAGGAAACGCCGACATGGGAAGGCTGCGCACTAGGCCATTTACTTCGCGCCTAACCTCTGCTTCCGCCGCAGACATTTTTTCTTGACCCAAAGAACAAGCATTAACAACCTTCGCAACCAAGCGCCCTATGCTTTCAAACTCAGGTACTCCAAGCCCGCGCGAGGTTTCAGCAGCAGAGCCCAGCCTTATTCCGGAAGTAACCCAGGGTTTTTCTGTGTCAAAGGGAACCGCATTCTTGTTGCACACAATACCGGCTCTTTCCAAGGAGGAAGATACTTCCCTGCCGGTTACACCCTTTGATCTCAGGTCAAGTAGCACGATGTGGCTATCAGTCCCGCCCGTGACAACATCCAGCCCCTCGGAAGACAAAACACCAGCAAGAACGCGGGAGTTTTCTAGCACCTGTTGGGCGTATAGCTTGAAATCCGGATGCAGAGCCTCTTTGAACGCCACCGCCTTCGCCGCTATCACATGCATCAGCGGGCCACCCTGCATTCCAGGAAACACGGACAGCCTTATCTTTTTGTGTATTTCTTCATCGTCAGTCATTATAACGGCGCCCCTAGGCCCCCGGAGGGTCTTATGGGTGGTGGAAGTAACGACATGCGCGTGCCCAAACGGTGATGGATAGCAGCCCCCAGCAATCAGCCCCGAATAGTGAGCTATGTCCGCAAGCAAATATGCCCCCACCTTATCTGCGATGGCCCTAAAAGCGGCAAAGTCTATCCTTCGCGGGTATGAAGACGCCCCGGCAATAATCAATGAGGGTTTGGCAGACAGGGCAAGAGCCTCCACCTCATCCATATCTATGAGCCCCGTATCGCGATTGACCCCATAAGACACGGCATTAAACCACCGCCCCGAAACATTAGGGGCCGCACCGTGGGTTAAGTGTCCTCCGCAATCCAGGGACATGCCAAGAATAGTATCACCAGGTTTCAAGAGCGCCATAAAAACCTGCTGGTTGGCCTGGGAGCCAGAGTGTGGCTGCACATTAGCAAATTTACACCAAAAAGTCTGCAGAGACGCTCAACGGCTA
>NZ_AFMS01000146.1 GCF_000215485.1 Anaplasma marginale str. Florida | reverse complement strand
GGAATATGTGATATGAAAATCAATAACTTCATCAGCACCGCCATAACCCAGCGGTCAATAGTTGACGACATAATAAAAAAATACGGCATAGATGGGGCGATAGCTCACTTTGAGCTTGAAAACGAAAGATCTCCCATGAACTCAATAGGTGGGTTGCGTCCGCAAACTGCCGGTGCCGTTTCCTAGTATGGTAATGTACTCAGTGTGAGTGAAAATAGCGCTGAGTGCGACGACGCGGGCCCAGCCGTTTCTGAGAGAGGATCAGAGTTGCAGGATGCCGTGGCAGTGCTTGAATTTTTTGCCAGATCCGCAGGGGCACTTCTCATTACGAGAAATGCCACTAAAGGGCGAGTCGCCCCACGCGCAGCCCTGAACATGTGCTGTGTGGCAGGGCTAGCATCCCGCTCTAGCCGCATGCTTGATAGCTTTTGTATCACCATCTCGTGAAACTTCAACAGCATGTGCTTTAACATGGTGAAAGCTTTCTATTTTAAATTCATTCAAGGGGCTTTTTGCCCTATGGAGCGGAGGTTAATACCGCACTTTAGGCTGTCAAGCGCAGACAAATGCTCAATCCACATATGGTCCAAAGACGTGATCAACACCCGCCTTGCGGCAAAATCCCAGAGGTTCTCCCCGTTGTGGACGAACTCTGCGGCTTTCTTTTCTAGCAATTCCTGGGCGAATGAATCTAGATAGCCCACCACCTGCTCCTTGGTTTCCAAATTTTGCAGCTTCTCAGGCTCTAATTCTACCCCATATATTCGCTTAACTTCCGATAACAGAGGCTCACACGTTTCCGGGCTAGGGTCATAATATTTGTCCTTGACGACGCGCGAAACCAGATCTTGGTTCACGCTGTGATACATGAATGCGAAATCATATGTGTCATTGTCAAGCACTTGATTGCGTTGTTCAAACACAACCTGTCTCTGCTCATTTATTACATCGTCAAACCGGAGTAGAGACTTGCGTATATCGTAGTTTCTCGCCTCGACCTTTTTTGTGCGCGCTCTATAGCCTTGCTTATCCATTTATGCTGAATTGCCTCGCCCCTCTTCATGCCGAGCTTTTTAACATTCCTTTGACTTTATCTGAGCCGAAAATTCTCAGTAAATCGTCCTCTAAGGAAAGGAAAAACTTGGACAATCCGGGGTCCCCCTGCCGGCCAGATCTTCCACGGAGCTGGTTATCAATCCTCCTGCTTTCGTGCCGTTCTGTGCCAACAATACACAAACCCCCCGCCGCAACCACTACGTCCCTGTCACGTTTTGTCTGTGCCACGAGTTGCTCGTACTTTGCGCTGCGCTCCTCATCAGATGTGATGCCTGACAGCTCGTCTTTCGCAAGCATTTCGGGGTTTCCACCAAGTTGTATGTCTGTTCCCCGACCCGCCATATTGGTCGCAATCGTCACTGCTCCGGGTCTGCCTGCTTGGGCTATGATGTATGCCTCCTTTTCGTGGTACCGAGCGTTCAGCACAGAATGTTTTATTCCTCTTTTTGTAAGCATCTCAGACAAAAGTTCGGATTTTTCTATGCTAATGGTGCCCACTAGTGTCGGCTGCAGCCGCTTGTTGCACTCTACTATAAAGTCTATAACCGCTTCGAATTTTTCCTCTTCTGTACAATACACGTCATCATCCATGTCTACCCTTCTTACGGGGACATTGGTTGGGATTTGCATTACCTGTAAATTGTACGTTCCCAGAAACTCATCCGCTTCGGTTGCCGCAGTTCCAGTCATGCCTGAAATGCGGCGATACATGCGAAAGTAATTCTGAAATGTGGTAGATGCCAGGGTTTGATTTTCGCTGTTGACGGTAAGCCTCTCTTTAGCCTCCAATGCCTGATGCAACCCGTCCGAATACCTGCGCCCTTCCATCATCCGTCCGGTGAACTCGTCAATTATGACTACATTGCCATTTTTTACTATATAGTCCTTGTCCACGGCGAACAGCTTGTGGGCACGCAGAGCCTGGCTCACGTAGTGCATCATTACTATGTTTTCGGTATCATACAGAGAAGACCCCACGGGAATGAGCCCCATTGACAGAAGCATTTTTTCAACCTTGACCGCACCTTCTTCAGTCAAGAATGCGGATCTGTTCTTCTCCTCCACCTCATAATCCTCCGGCGTCAGTGCCCGCACTAATGAGTCTACCCTGCCATATAGGGCGCTATCGCGCTCTACTGGTCCAGAAATAATCAGCGGAGTTCTCGCCTCGTCTATCAGAATGGAATCTACTTCATCCACGATCGCGTAATTAAACCCCCGCTGCACCATGGACTCTCTGCCGAATTTCATGTTATCACGCAGATAGTCGAACCCGAGTTCATTGTTTGTTGAATAAAGCACATCACACGCGTACGCTGCCTTTCTTTGCTCATCCGAAGATGACCCCGTGATACAACCCACACTCATTCCCAGGGCCTGGTATATATTGCCCATCCATTCGGAGTCGCGCCGCGCCAGGTAGTCATTCACAGTGACCACATGCACCCCCGCACCCTCTAGTGCGCCCAAATATGCGGCGAGGGTTGCCACCAACGTTTTACCTTCCCCCGTTTTCATTTCTGCGATCATGCACCTATGTAGGGCTATGCCTCCAATGAGCTGTACATCAAAGTGGCGCATATTCAGCACCCTACGCGCGGTTTCGCGTACTACTGCAAATGCTGGAACGAGGAGGTCATCTAAGGTCTGGCCGCTTGCGAGCAATTCTTTGAAATGGCTAGTCTTGGAAAAAAGTTCGCTATCTGAAAGCGCAGATAGCCCCTCTTCCATCGCGTTGATGTTCTTGACAATTTTGTGAAACGAGGCCCTGCCGGACCCATAACCGTACGGCCAGAACACCCGCTTTGCCATGCTCAACATAGGGACTACGTATAGAGGTACCGGAACGCGGATTATATGCTCAAGCTGAGTAAAGCACAACAGAATTGACAAAAGCCCACGGATATCTCCTCAATGATTAATATGCTGGAAGATCCACGCGGTGACTAACCGACCGCCAGACAAATTTGTAGCTGCAACAGTGATGATGGGGCAACCCAAGCGAAACCAGCGTCAGTCCGGCACAAAAGAACGCTTTATTGGTTTAGCTTCTCCCTCATTCCTGGTTATTTTCTTGCCGGACATCAGATCGCTTATTTCGTCGCCGGTAAGCGTCTCAAATTCCAGAAGGTTTTCCGCTATCACATGTAGGGAGTTAATGTGCTTTTCCAGGGTGGCCTTAGCCTCTTCAAGCGCTTTCGATACTATAGACTTTACCTCCTCGTCTATGAGGTTTGCCATGTTGTCAGAAATTGACTCGTTCCGGTCGTCGCTGTGGTAAAGAGGTCCTACACTATCACTCATGCCCCACTTCATGACCATAGATCTAGCCAATTCTGTGGCCTGCTTAATATCCGAAGATGCACCACTAGTCACTTTACTGTATCCGAAAATCAGCTCCTCTGCGGCCCTGCCCCCCATGGCCACTACCAAGTCAGCAAGCATTTTTTCTCTCGTGTGCGAGACTCTGTCAGTTTCTGGCAGGCGCATTACCAAACCCAGTGTTCTACCTCTCGGTATGATAGTAGCTTTGTGTATAGGATCGGAGGCGGGGTTGTGAAATGCCGTTACCGCGTGCCCAGCTTCGTGATACGCAGTAAGGCGGCGCTCCTCATCCGTCATAATCATAGACCTCCTTTCGGCGCCCATCATGACCTTGTCTCTGGCGTACTCAAAGTCACTCATAGTGACGACTTTCTTGTTAAGCCTGGCAGCAATCAACGCGGCTTCGTTGACCAAATTGGCCAGGTCAGCACCGGAGAACCCAGGGGTCCCCCTTGCCACTACTCTGACATCAACATCCGGGGCCATGGGCACCTTTTTAGCGTGCACGTTTATAATCTTCTCACGCCCGTTTATATCTGGAATGGATATAGTAACCTGCCGGTCAAACCTACCCGGCCTTAGCAAGGCGGGATCAAGAACGTCTGGGCGGTTGGTTGCGGCGATTATGATTACGCCATCGTTGGATTCAAATCCATCCATTTCTACAAGCAACTGATTCAGCGTTTGCTCGCGTTCGTCATTACCCCCACCAAGACCTATGCCGCGATGCCGGCCTACGGCGTCTATCTCGTCCACGAAAATTATACATGGCGCATGCTTCTTCCCCTGCTCGAACATGTCCCGCACCCTGCTGGCTCCTACACCAACAAACATTTCTACGAAATCAGAACCAGAGATGCTAAAGAAGGGGACGCTGGCCTCACCAGCAATTGCACGAGCTAACAGCGTTTTACCAGTCCCAGGTGGGCCTATCAGCAAGCACCCTTTCGGAATTTTTCCACCTAACTTTTGAAACTTTTGCCGATGCTTGAGAAAGTCTACTATCTCTACAAGTTCTTCTTTTGCCTCATCAATGCCGGCCACGTCTTCGAATGTGACCTTGCCGCGGTTATCGGTCATAAGCCTTGCGCGGGACTTGCTGAAACTCATCGTGCGGTTGCCCCCAACCTGAATCTGTTTGAGGAAGATGCACCATATAACTACCAGGGATAACATCGGCAGACAGGAAATGAGCAAGCTGCCCAGGATGCCCAGCACTGTTTCTCCAGATGAGAACTCAAAAGTAACTTTCTGAGCGTGCAAGGTTTTTATCAGGCTATCATATATCACGCCCCCGGTCCTAAACCTTGTGCCGTCACGCAGCTTTCCTGATATTTCGCGCTCTGTTATGTTAACATGCTCAACTTCCCCAGCATCTAGCTTTACAAGAAACTCGGAGAAAGGTACACGTAGTTCCTTGTTGCCTATAATCTTGTCACCAAACTGGGTGTAAAGCACAGCAGTGAGGGCAATCACTGCTGACCATACAATCAACCCCTCAGCCACTTTCCTAAAATTCATGACGAGTGACCCCTACCGATAAAGCTGATGGCAAATTAGATTAATCACGCCCCTTCTAACCAGAACTTCCTCCACACTGATGGTTGGAGAGACCCCTATATTATGGTTTTGCCAGGGGTACGCAAGAACTTTATCTCCATGGGCGAGCACCGGAAGGCTGCATGCAACATCTCTGTTAACATGTACTAGATGTTCAGGTAGTGACCCATTGCCCAGTGGGGTGATGTACAAGTTTTGTGTCTCTTCCGATGGGTTTGGTGCATGTTTAGCGCTGCATGATGTGGTTTCCGCGGCTGATGCATTGTGCGTGCACATTATCTTTATGGCGAATCTTCGGTCCCATTGAATAGTCTCAGCTATAGTTTTTACGCCAATTTTGGTTTCTATGCGTGCAAGTTCGCGCACTATAGAGAAATTCCCGTCTGGCTCTTTACGTACCTTGCACCCATGCAGTGTACGCGGGGTAAAATCTTGGCCCTGGAGTATTTTTGTTAAAATTGGCCAAAAAGCGGAATACCGCGGCTTATGGTCCTTCCCCCCCATAGCCATTAGCGATAGTAACAGCAATCTGGACGCGATTTCCTCGGGCACGCTACGTAATTCCTGCGATTTTACAGTTATAAAACCTAAAGGGCTGAATTCCAGACAGTAATCGAGCGAAGACCGCACGTAGTGCAAAATGCAAGCAAGTGCTCTATGCATGTGTGATGTAGTTCTGCATAGTCTGTCTACAACAACTCCAGGATTTTTGCTTTCCGCTATTAAGTTGCGAAAAAACGTCCTTCTATATTTAGGATCCTGGTTGCTCGGATCTTCCACCCAGGATAGCTGTTTTTGGGTTGCATATTCTAAGATTTCCTGCCTAGTAAAGCCGAGTAAGGGCCTGTAAATGGTAATATCCCCGAAGACAGACCGCTCATGCATGCCAGATAGCCCGTCAATGCCGCTACCACGCTCTAAATGCATAAGTACAGTTTCTGCCTGATCGCTCTTGTTGTGTGCGGTGAGTAGAAATTTGACTGAATGCTCCGTGCACCACTGGTGCAGCAGGCTGTATCTAATCTCCCGAGCGGTTTCCTGAGACTTGCTAGACGTGCGATGCCGGTTCCAGCGCAGTATTTCGCAATCTAGCCCGAGCGCCACGGCCCGCTTTTGTACGAAGCGAGTTTCATGATCTGCCTCAGCGCGAAACCCGTGGTTTACCGTCAGCACGACTGGGCGGCTGGTAGCTTGTGTTTTGTGCAATGCCGCCACGAGGTTCAACAATGTTATGCTATCCACGCCACCAGATACCGCAACGGCGTAGCCACCACTCAGCTCTAGACTATTGAGCTTTTTTAGGGCTGCAGACTCCAACTTTACTGTTCCATGTGGAATAAAACGCGGAAAGAGGGGGATTCGAACCCCCGACACATTGCTGTGTACACGCTCTCCAAGCGTGCGCTTTCGACCGCTCAGCCATCTCTCCGCGTCGATTGTAGCAGAAAAAGGCGTGCATGCGCACAAATTTGGGCTCACGTAACCCGTATATTATTCATGGACATAAAACACTTTTTGTGATAGGACACCCCAAGGGCGCGCGGTTCACGTGAGTGCTGCATCTGCGCTAGGGTGTCGCGAGTGCTGGTTTTTGGTGGCTGCTGTGCGCAATGAGGCGTGTGATACATCCCTAACGCATTGGCGCGCCCTGGTCTTCGTGCAGGGGGCATTTTCCCTGCTGTTTGCGCTGTTCCTCTTGGTTCCAATGGCTGTAGACTTCTTCATGGGCGGAGAGGATTGGGAGGGTTTTGCCACTGCCTTTTCGGTGTCTGCTGTTGTTGGATCGGTGTGTCTGCACTTTGGGAAATCTGGCCCCATAGGGCGGCATGAAACCGTATATCTCATCTGTGCCGTGTGGACTGTGCTGTCAATTCTGGCCGCAATACCCTTTCTTGTCTCGGAGACAGCCAAGTTGTCTTATGCTGATGCGCTGTTTGAAGCTGTGTCTGGGCTTACCACCACTGGTGCCACGGTGCTCTATAATCTACAAGCGAAATCGCCGGGAATACTACTGTGGCGCGTGATGCTAAACTTTATCGGTGGGTTGGGAGTTATCGCCATTGGTGTGTTGCTGTTACCATGCCTGAAAGTTGTTGGGCTTAAGGATATCTACGGCGTTGAATCCGCCACAGCGCGGCAACGGTTCAAGTTGAGTGTTTTCAGAACTGTGCTGTACATTTCTTGCATGTATGCTATGTTGCTAGTACTGTGTACGGGTGCCTACAAGATAGCCGGCATGTCTGCGTTTGATGCAATATGCCATGCGATGAGTACGGTTTCCACGGGTGGTTTTGCAAATTACGACAGCTCGCTGGGCCACTTCAACAGCGCTGCAATTGAGATCGTCGCCATTGTCTTTATGCTGCTGTCTTCTTGCCCGTTTGTAGTCTATCTTAGGTTGGCGCTTGAGGGCAGGTTTCGATCCAAGCAGTTTGTTGTCTTCGTGTGCGTACTTGTGGTATTTTCGCTATTGGGTGCGGTCAACCTATACAGCAGAAACATGCTTCCCGAGGCGGAGTTTCCTGAGGTGCTGCGACGCTCAGCCTTCATACTCGTTTCACTGGTGACTTCTACCGGGTTTTCTAACTGCGACTACAGCTCCTGGGGCTTTTTAGCCGTTTCTGGGACAATCCTAACCTTATGTGGAGGATGCTCCGGTTCCACTAATAGCGGCCTTAAAATGCATAGAATAGTTATCCTGGTACGCGGTGGATACAGATACGTCAAACACATGCTCATGCGGACTCCATTCACCGTGTCTGAGCAATCAGCGCGGGAGGAGGCCTTGCCTGAAGCCGGTGCGTTTTTCTTTTTGTATGTTTTCGTATTTTGCATCGCATGCATTATTGTTGCCTGGAGTGAAGACGACTTGGCAACAATTGTAACGTCTGTTTCATCAACTTTTACGAATACGGGGCCGGGCATAGGTGATGTTGTCGGGCCACATGGTACGTATGCCCCGGTGTCTGCAACCGTCAAGTTTGTATTGACGGTACTAATGTTGATCGGACGGCTAGAGCTCGTTCCAGTTTTTGTGCTTATACTGTCTCTGCTGCGAGGCGGTGCAGGGCGCTTGCTGGGGATTGGTAGGGGAGCAAAAATGCTTGATATGTTCCGATAACCATATAAGATGAACCCGGATCTGTCATATATTGCTCCGGGGTGGAAGGGTAAAAGGGTATCGTGTTGTGTTGCATTCTGCCGTGATGACGGAGCCCCGGAAGAACGTGTTTGCAGTTTTAGACATGGGCTCCACAAAAATGGTGTGCCTCGCCGTGAAAATGCGTAGTGACGGCGTGCCTACAGTCATGGGGGTGGGGTATAAAGCCGCTGACGGCGTAAATGGCGGTGCGATTTCCAACAAACAACATGCCGGATACTCTATATTGTCCAGTGTGGATGCTGCGGAACAGGCGTCCGAGCACACGATGAACCAGGTGTATGTTAATGTGTCTGGGTGTAGCATTGCGTCGCATAACATCTCGAATGAGATGTGCTCTACAGTGCACGAGATATCGGATCGTGACGTGCGCAAGATCATGCTTCAGACGTATGAGAAATTTTCTGGGGATGATATAGTAGTCCACAACATTCCAATAGCCTATCATTTGGATGACCTCAGCGATGTTACGGAGCTGAAAGGGCTGTATGGTAGGAAGTTACGTGCTGATATGCACGTGGTTACCGCTTCGAAGCTTGCCCTTCTTAACATCGAGAATTGCATCGCCGATAACAACCTGAGCATGGGTGGCTGCGTTGCGGAGCCGTATGTATCGGGGTTGGCTTGCCTCACGGAGGATGAAAAGGAGCTGGGAACTATGATTCTCGATATAGGGGGGAATTACACCTCTATTGGGATATTTGATAGGGGCAAATTCGTGCATGCAAGTACAATTCCCCTGGGTGGAATGCACATAACCAGAGATATAGCGTACGGATTGTGTATAAGCGTCAAGGATGCCGAGCGCGTGAAAGTGCTGCACGGGGACATAATGCTCACCTCGGCGGATAAGAACTATGCCATTGAAACCGAAGATGGCAGCGAAGACGAGCGCTCCATAATGAAGTCTGATTTGACTAACATTATTCGCCCGAGAGTGGAGGAGATTCTAGAATTGGTGAAGGGGGAGATGGACAGGCAGCAGAATGTTGTTGGCAAAGTTGTGATAACGGGAGGGTGTAGCAATTTGGCTAGTATCCGGGAGGTTGCCAATTACGTTCTAGGCAAGCAAGTAAGGGTTGGTCTGCCTGCTCAAATTCATGGTATGAACAAAGAGTATGACAGAAATCCAATATTTTCTGCAGCCGTCGGTACTGCACTACTAGTAGTGCACAGCTTTTACAAGGGAATGGATAGGAATCACAGCCCGTCATACGGAAGAATACGCAAGATGCTGAAGTGGATTACAGATAAGAGCAACGCATAACACGTCGGGGTACAGTCGCCGCACCAGACAGGTGCACGCGACGAAAACTCGCTGCCACACATCGCACACGCCAGAACCCCTGCCGCGTGCCGCAACTACAAGCGCTGCCTAGTGAAGCTTTTTTGCGATGTCGTCATCGTGCTCTGGTGAAGGGGCTACATCACCGCCGTCACCACGCTCCTTACCCTCCAGCTCTTCCCTGAGCAGGCTACGGGCAGCACCAGAAGCCGCGTCAACTGCAGCAAGCCTCAGAGACTTTACAAAGTTATCAACCTCAAACGCAACCCGCTCAGTCGCCAGGTTAATTTGAGCCTCAAGCATTTCTTCTATTTCTTTTTTCCCGTTTTGCACTATGGCCCTGTACTGTTCCTCAGACTTGCGGAGCATCTCAGCCACTGCTGAATCTACTTCGTGTTCCTTTTTTGATATATCGTGAAGCATTAGCTCCAGCTCACGCTCGAGATCGGCTGACTTCTCCACGACGCCGCCCACTGAATCTGAGTGTTTCGACAAAAACCGCCTAACGAACTTACTGGCGGGATTGAAAGCCAATGCGAATCCCACACAAAAAGCAAGGTCAACTATCAAATGAGTGCTCATAGTCATAACTTTCCCTCGTATAATCTGGCGGCCAACTTCTTCAGTGCTGCCTTTTTCGCCTCATTGTGGCCGCGCACCTTAGCGTAGTACATAAATGCAACCTCAGCGGAAAGATCAATCAGCTCACCACGAGTGTCCTGCTGCAGTTTTTCCAAACGCTGTTCTGCCACCTCGAGCATAGCACCAACCTCCTTGTCTAGCAGAGAGCGCGCCTCCTCAACACACAGCGAAACCTCGGCCAACGCCTTTTTTACCGTGTCTCCAGCCTTAAGTTCTGCGTCCTCCAACGCCTCCCGCTGCCCAAGCAGCTTCAACCCTATAGCCTCACAAACATCCGAAGCTCCCTCCAAGGACTTGCTAGCTGCAGCGTGCCTTCTACCTATAGCGTCTTCAACCCTGGGAACGACCCACCTAACCGCAAGGTAGAGCAAGAAAAACGCGCAGGAAAACCAGACCACCTGCGAGGGGTATACTGAAAAGTCCAACTGGGGTACGGTGCCCATTGCTGGCTAGCCGGCCACGAATATCAAAAGTAGTGCTAGCAAGAACGAGAACAGGCCCATAGCCTCAACCAAGGCGGCGCCGGTATAGACATATTTCTTCAGCTTGTCTTCTGTCTCCGGATTGCGAGCGATGCCATTGAGCATGGCCGAAAAAACAGCTGCAACTCCAAACGCAGACGCCACCATACCCAGGACGCTCAGCCCAACGGCCACAAACCTCAAAGAGTCCATAAACCACCACCAGTGCAAACTTCAACCCTACAGATTATAAGGGCTTGCAATGCTAAGTCAATTAGTAATTGACTGCCGTACAGTAGGAGATTTGCTAGATATGCTATCTGGGAGCACTAGCGCTAAGCGAGTTTTGTGGACTGTGGCCTTCGCATTTCAGCATTACAAGTGCTGAGGAGTTGCTGAGGAGTTGCTGAGGAGTTGCTGAGGAGTTGCTGAGGAGTTGCTGAGGAGTTGCTGAGGAGTTGCTGAGGAGTTGCTGAGGAGTTGCTGAGGAGTTGCTGAGGAGTTGCTGAGGAGTTGCTGTGGAGTTGGTGTGCCGTGGTGTGGAGCGGAGTCACTTGCGCTACCGGGCGGTGGCGTACTGCTTCACGGTGGGCGTGCATTTCCTGATATAGTGGTTGGGAAGCCAAGTGTGGGTTCGTGGCGCGCGAGGGTTGAGGGATGCTTGAGGCGTGCGAACACCGTTTGGCGATAACCTACTGTTACTGTGCGGTGGATGAGGTTTATGCTATGAATTGACATTGCACCAGTGGCGTGTATATTACCCTACCGTATGTGTGCGTGATCACCTGTAATTCCCAAATGCTTCAAGGGCGGTGGCTGCCCTAGGTTGGTGCCCGTGCCAGGTGTGGCCTGCGCACAAGTTTTGTATAGCACTATAATTAGGAGTTTGTATGTTTTTACCAATTATTGCGGGAATGGTTACATTCGTCGTCGCCAATTTTCTTGCTGACAAAGTGGCCGATGTCATCACCGATGCCATTACTGAAGATGATCCAGAATGGCGTGAAAACGATGCAGATTTTGATAAAGCCGTATTACATAGTGCCACCAGTGTGGCTACCTATACAGTTACGTCTAGCGTTCTCAATGCGGCCCTAGGAGCACATCCTGCTGTTGCTTTAGCGGGTACGGTGCTGCATACCACATACGCGATTGCCCGTGCTGCTGACCACGCTAGGTCGTTGGATCTGGAGCTGGAAGGAGAAGCATCTTGGTCCACCACGTATGCACGGCCGCACAGCACCACTGGGGGAGGGAGCGCTGCTACAAGTGAGCCAGCACAACCCACGATGCAAACACAAGCGCAGAGTTCAGCTACCGTTGGGGGGGGGGGAGCTCAGCAGACCCCTGGCTGCAGTTCTGTAAGTGGAGGTTGTGGCTCCAGCAATGGCGGCGGACAGGGCGGCCCAGTCCCAACGTGCTTAGAGCAATCCAGTTGCATTTGGGCGACGGTAACGTGGCACACGTTGTACTAGCGGAGTGCTGCGCTTTTAGTACTGCCCCGGTGAAGGCGTAATGAGGATGCCGTGCGGCGTCCTCGCCGGTGGGTGCGCCACTCCCCGCGCGCGTAACTCTCAACAACTAGGTGATTTGGACGCCTTAATGGCCAGCTACGGCGTCAGACAGGTACACAGTAGTAAGTACGGTGAATATATATGCCTGCAATATGGCAACGAAGATCTCAAATGCTATCAGGGCCATTATGAACGCAAATGGCAGAGGCGCTAGTACGAGATGCATCTTGAGCACGAAGTCCGCAATCACCGCGATTATGGTGTGGCCGGCGATCATATTTGCTGCCAAACGTATTGCAAGGCTTACCGGCCGTGCCACGTATGCAAACAGCTTTATAAAAACCATCATAGGGGCCAGCCACAGCGGCGTACCTTCGGGCAGGAATATCCTGAGAAAGTGCAACCCCTGGTGCCTGAAACCAATTACCGTGATTGCTGTGCAAACAACAAGTGACAGAGCCAGCGTGACGGATAGATGGCTGGTTGCGGTGAACCCAAATGGCAATATTCCCACAAGGTTGCACGCCAGCACGAACAGAAAGGTAGTCATAACCAAGGGTATGTAGCGCAGACCTTCCGCGCCGGCGTTACTTTCAAGGGTGTTGGCGACGAAGCCGTAAATTAGCTCCACTGCAGTTTGGGAAGGCCCTGGCACAACGTTGACCTTTCTAAGTGCCCAACACAAAAGCGAGATAGAGCTTACGGACGCAAGCACCATGACCAGCGAGCAATTAGTGAAGCTCAGGTCTATTCCCCAAAGAGCGGGTATGTCGAGTAACTTTGTTACTCTAAACTGTTCCAGCGGACTCAAACCACACCTAACGCAATGTAGACTACGTTGGGCAGTATCACTCAGAATATGACGCCAGTCAACTAAAGTCATCACCATGGCCTATCAGGCTGAACAAAGCCATTCGTACCGGGTTAAGGGTGCAATCCCAGCGGGCTTAGCCACCGGTGTGTACGCCAGACATAGGTTGGGCAGTAGGGCATATTCTTTGCTATGCGCTGCTGCTGGATGTATACTCGCTACATGGGTTTTGGCCGGCGTTATGGTGCATGACTACTCAGTTTTTAAACATGGCTCTGCCACATGTTGTTGCTGGCGGGTACGCTGAGGTTGCTGAGTACATTACTGGAGCTATAAATGTAGGCCAAGGTATGCTGGCCAGCCTTCCAGATATAGCATCCAACTACGCGGGCAGGGCGCTTTTAGTTGCGGACTCAAACACTGCAAAGCTCATCAGTAGTGCGGTGTTAAATTCCTTCAATCACTACACGATTCAAGGAGAATATTGCGCTTCCACTGCCCTGGTTGACTGTGTGAAGAATGCATCTAAAAGTGCAGATTTCATTATTGCCCTTGGAAGTGGGTCAATAAACGATGTGTGTAAATATGTGAGCAAAACTGAAGGCAAGGAATACATACTGTTTCCAACCGCTCCCTCCATGAATGGATATACCTCCCCCAACGCTTCCATTACGATTAAAAACGGCACAAAAAAATCTTTTGCCGGCCAACTGCCGCGCGCCATCTATATAGATACAGGCACTCTGGCCAACGCACCGGCGAGGATGATAAATAGCGGCTTTGCAGATTTTATTTGTCGCTCAACAGCGCGTGCAGACTGGTTACTTTCGCATATATTTCTAGGCACTCAATATAGCGAGCTGCCTTTTCTCATCAGTGAAGATGTAGAACACGCTCTCGTAGAAAGCTACCAAGGCCTGGTGGCCCGGGATGTCGATACCATAATGTTGCTCATGCAGGCTCTGCTCCTATCTGGTGTCGGTATGATAATAGCTGGAGGGAGCCAGTCCGCAAGCCAAGGGGAACATATCTTGGCCTGCGCTACCGAGCTTCTAGATGACTACAACCTGTTGCACGGGGAAAGGGTGGGGGTTGCCACGGTAGTGCTGGCGAAACTACAGAAAAAGCTGTGCAACATGCAACCGCGACTTGTGCAAACTTGCATTGATAGCCGTTCACTGCAACAGTATTTTGGTAGAGAGCGAGCGCAGGAGTTTTACGATGTGCTGCTTCGGAAGTCCATAGACAGCGAAGCCGCAAAAAGTCTAAACCACGTGATAAGTGAAAAGTGGGAATACATCTCCGAGAGGGTTAGAGCAGAGGTTATTGATCCCACGCTGCTGGAGAGAATTCTGCACGACCTCAAAAGCCCGTATCTACCCGAGCATGTTGGGTGGACTACCGCAAGGTATGGTGAGGTAGCAAACTTGGCATTTGCCACTAGAGACAGATTTACATTTCTTGACATTGCTCACCACGCGCAAGTTCCGGTAATGTGACTAAATTTATTTGTAGTGCAGAGCCACAGAGTGCCACCCTGCCTCACACACCTCAACCGATCTAACGTTCATGCAGATTGCGCACCGCTACCTCACCGCAGGGCTTTTCTACCGGGAGCGTGCTCTCGTTGCGTAGCTCCACCCCCTGTTGAGGGCGCCTCTCCGGCGTGACTGGGCCCATTGCTTGAATTTGCAGGTTGCTTCTGAACAGCGGTGCTTTCGTCGGGTTTAGAAGCGTCTGGCCGCGGGGCACCGCTCTTTTGTTTGTTTTCGCTTTGGTCTTGGGCTTTGCTCTGCTGCTCAGTTGTTCCACCAGCGGCCTTGGTTTTACTGTCATCACTGGGCTGTGCTGCGCTTGCCCCTTGTCGGACCATTGTCCCATCAGGCCAGATTACTTTATTGACGTTGGATTCCGTGAAGTTTACCTCTACCAAGGATGCGTCGGTAAAATCTGCAGAGGAGAGATCCGCTTTAGAGAAGTTTACGTCGTGTAGTTGTGCTTCGTGAAAGTTAGTGCCTGCCAGGCGGGAATTCGAAAAGTCTATCTCGTGTAGTTGCATGCCGCTAAAGTCTAGATACGAATAGTTTACATCGAGCACTTTTTCGCGCTTGAGTAATGCTTGCAGTTCCTGTTCCGATGTGACGGCACCACTCGCATCATCCGGTACTGTGTCGTTTTCCATGATAACAGTGTTTACGAACGTGCAGTCTTGAAAACTAGATCCAGCCAAAACGCCCCTATATACACTTGTGCCGACAAATTCTGACTCTATAAAACTAGCTCTTGTCGCGTTACTTGCTGATATACTTACTTTCCCCAGCTTGCTATTGGCAAATACAGAATTTTGCAGCAGGGTGCCGTGTATTATGACATCATGCAGCTCGGACGCAGACCATACCATTTCGCTGGCGTTTACGTCATTGTATACGGATTGTGACGTCTTAACCTCGCTCAATACCGCATTTGTTAGGTCAACCTTTTCTAGGGTAACTTTGTTCAAATTTGCGGTGTGTGCGAAGGTTGACGACATGCCAGTCCGCGATATTGTAGAGTTGCTGATTTTCGCTCTGCTCAGCACGGCAAGACCTAGTGTACTGTCAGAAATGCTGCTAGCCTCGAGTGTAATATCTCTCAGATCAGATTCCGTCAAGATAGATTCAGATATCGCGGTGCCCTTCAGCTCGGCCCTTGCCAGCACCGCATTGTGCAGATTCACCCCCACCATAACTGCGCCGCCCAAAGTTGCACCACTGAGATTAGCATTTCGCATATCGGTATGATAAATATCGGCGGAGTACATGTTAGCGTTGCTCAAGTTTGCATTGTGAAGACTCGCAGAGTGGATGCTTGCTATTTCCATGTTAGCGTTGCTCAAATCACTTCCTGTGAAGTCTGCAAAGTTCATGCGCACTCCGTACATGATAGAGCCCTTTAGTACAGAGTTTTGTATTCTAGCACCGTTTAAATTGGCGCCGAATAGCCTTGCAGCAGTCAGATCACTATCCTGTATCAGTATGCCGGTTGCTTCTATATCCTGAAAGTTTGCATTGCTCATGTTTGAGTTCAATACCGACACTGTACCGAGATCAGCGTTTGTAAACGCCGCATATACTCCCTGCGAGTTCTTGATTGCCGCGGACTGCATGTCTGCGCCGAGGAAAGATGCATAACTGATTTCGGAGGAGTTTATTTTAACTTCGTTGAGGTCTGCAAGCGCAAAGTTGGCAAACTTTAGATCCACCGATTCAAACTGGGATCTATTTAGGTCAGTGTTCGAAAAGTTAGCCCCGCGCATGTCTGATCCAGAAAATGTGGTGCTGGAGATATTGCTATGCCTAAAATTTGCCTGAACGAGGCTAACATCCTCAAAGACTGCGCCCCGCATGTCCAGCTCACTAAAATCCGCCCCAGCAAGGTTACTGCCGAACTCCTTCTTAAAATTTGGGGCGACCCCCTTGGCGTTACACTTTACGATGAACTCTCTAAAGTCGCGCCTGGTGTATGAGGTCTTTTTCAGACTTTCAGTATCCCTGACAAAAGCCTGCCTGGGATCCTCCTGCTTTTCTGCCTGCGCGCTGCTATTGTGGGGAAAGGTTCCTGATAGGAATGCGCATACAATTGCGACCCAGGCCAGTTTTTTTGAGGGAAAAGACAAGCGGCCCGCGTTTATGTCTGCTTTTCTCATACGCACCCAACACCAACCCACATACCCCCAACATTGTAGGAGGCAAAAACTCACAAAGTATTAACCCCACTCACGCACGACCACCGGCATTAAAAGGCGCATATACACGCCCCCTGCTGCTACTTGATGGCACTTAAATTGCTTTGTGTCAACGAGGAAAGTGGCATACACTCCCGAGAAGATGTTGGGCGTAGTGTTGCCTCCAGATTGTTGGAAGTCTTGCATTATGCAAGTCTTATGAGCGGGGCAAACATTCTGTGGAGTGCATGATGTGTTTTAAAACGCGCAGTTGCGCAGGGTATGCACTGCTGGTTGTGTGTTGTTTTGCGCCTCTTGCCTTGCTTCTATCATTGGGTACATGGCAGCTCCTACGGTTGCGGGAGAAGTTGCATATTATTGAAACAATGCGCATGGACCCTGTCACTCTTCCTGCTGGGGAGCTGCATGCTTACGCGTACAGGAAAGTAAAGTTACAGGGTGTTTTTAAGGACGAAAAACATATACGGGTTTTCGCTGGCAAGGCAGGATATTACTTCCTTCAGCCATTTTCGTTGGTAGATGGCCGGCGAATTCTGGTAAACAGAGGGGTGTTTACCAACATCAGCACCGTGTCCGACACCAGCGATTTGAGCGTGCGGTTGGTCGGTGGTGTATTGCACTGCAAGTTGCGGAGTCTATCCAGATGGGTGGTGCGTAACAGTCCGGAAGAAAATCTATGGTTTTGGTTTGACGTAAAAAACATGTCAAAACACATTGGCCTGCCCGACCTTGAGCCTTGTATATTGTGGGGTGATGGCACAACTATTGCTGGCGGATTACAAGCAAATTCGGCGCTTATAGTCAGGAATGACCACCTTGAATACGCCATAACGTGGTACTTCCTAGCCCTGGTTTGGCTGCTGGGATACGTCTACTATGTACGCGGAACAAGGCGTCCTGCGTGATACATACTAAGGCGCGAACACTTGGTTCTGTTGCCGGCTTAGGGCCATAATTTTGCCCGACATGCCATTGTACACATGCAAATTTGCAAGCACCCTCTGTATGTATGTGCGAGTTTCTGGGAATGGTACGGACTCTATCCACTCCGCGAGCGCTCCGGGTGATTCCAACTGCCTCGGATCTCCCAGATTTTTCAACCATAGGTTCACATTTCCCGGTCCTGCGTTATAAGCTGCCAAGGCCAGTACCAGAAAATTATTATATGTCTTAAGCAGCTTGGTTAGATAGTGATGTCCCAGCATTATGTTGTACTCTGGGTCCAGAAGGTTACTCTCTTGGTATTCTATTTGTAAATCCCGCGCCAATTCCATCGCAGTTGATGGCAATAGTTGCATTAGCCCAAGCGCGTTGGACCGACTTTTAGCTTTTTTGTCGAATTTACTCTCCTGCCTGATCATTGATAGCACTATGTCTTTATGGTCATCGTGCACTGCCAAATATTGTTGTGGGTAAAGGCTTTCCGGCAGTAAAAGCTTAGATCCTATATACTCCGCACCTTTGAGCGCAGAGTGGGTATTGCCACTCGCAAGGGCGAGCTCAGTGATAATGCCGGCAACCTCCGGGCTATTGGTGGTTTTTATTGCATGCTGCACGAACAGATCTGCGATATCATCGCGCTGCGCTCTAGACAGCATATACCCTATTTTTGCAAACAGGTTTTTCCTGCAACGCAGGTAGTGTAGATTACTGTACCTGACGCTTTTTGTGTCAAGCAGGACTTTGTTCACGCCCAGCTGCAGAAGGGCAAGCTGGCCATAGAAGGTTGTCTTATGCAGTGCTGCAAGCCTAAACCACCCGAGGGATTCATCGGCGTCACCCAACTTTTCGGCAGAGCGCCCAGCCCAATAGGCAGCCTTACTTTTGTATTCTTGTGTTCTTGCTGTGTTATAAAAGTCTGTAAAATGTGCGTTGGCCGCTTCATAATCTTCAAGGCATTTAAGTGCGATCCACCCGAGAAGCCAGTGTACTTCAGGTAATGTGCTGGCATCCACAAGCCTTGTGCAGTCCCTGGCTAGCGCGTATGCGGCGCCGTAAAACCTAGAGAGTTTGTAGTACATGATATCACCGATGTACAACCTGTAGAGGTACCAAAGCTCCCTGCGGTATTTTTGGTCTTTGGGTATCGAAGACATCAGATGCAGTATTTCTTCGCTGATCTGTCTGTTCTTTATATACCAAGATACATAGTCATACATGAGCCCAAAGTCTGAGCTCATAGACGCAAAAACTGGTGACGCATCTATGCCGCCTAGGTCTTTTTTGTTGCGCCTAAAGCTTATTCTGGCTGTGGTAACCAGGCCCTCTTCCCCGAGGTTATTGGCTATATACTCTGCCGCACGTATTCTTTTTGTCCACAGCAGCCGGTTTGCCACTGATATGAGCGCATCTCTGGGCAGGGTGCTGTAGTTCAGGAAGACCGCACTTTTCCTAAGACGTCCGCATTCAGGCTTGACCTCGGAGATAGACGTCATAACGGCAGTTTTGGTGTGTGCAACAGGGCTTGGCCACTCTGGGTGGGCTGACTTGAAATCGTTGACCTCCTCTTGAGAGACGCAGTCATGGCGCAATCGCAGCCACTGTGCAAGCACCACGTACTCCTTGCCCAGCTTTTTTGCAATGCGTTGCGTTGTTTTGTAGTTTCCTCTATTGGCGTGCTCCAGCATTTTGGAAAAGCCGCGCATTTCTGGCTCTCTTATTGTCCACGGAACCGCTATGCTCGGGCCAGAGCCGCTGGCTATTGACGGCAACATAAGGAAAACGCATGCCATGCGCAACAGCAGGCAGCGCAAAGAGCTGGTGATCATAGAATTTTTGGCGATGACGTAACTGGGGGGAGCAGATGAGGGCGTTGCGTCCCAACCAAGCGCTTTGCGCCAGCGACTTCTATCTGTCGCAGGCCTCGCTTTCACCTGAGACACCCTCGAGTTGATGGTACGCTTGTGTGGTAAATTTTTAAATACCGCACACCGCAAACTAGGCTACCCTTGGGGTAAGCACACCTATGAGGTGCCATGTTTTGTTTCCCTTCCACGATACACACACACCAAAACCAGCATAACGAAAAGGAACCCACCTATGATTGCCATAGCGCCGCCCACTGAAAAACAATAGCGCGCAACCGCTGATGCAGCGTCTGGCAGATGGGTCACCTTACGTAAGGCTCCGTACCCTCCCAGCAACTCTAATCCCGTTATATGGAGCATCTGCCCTGCGCTATACACGAACAGTTGTATGTTTTGCCAAGTCTGACTGACTGCCCTATAACCAAACTGTGGCATCATGAGATATACAAACCCCATGAAAGCCGCGGTCATTCCGACGACGCACCCATGGTAATGAGCGGGTATTGTGACCGTGCCATGCATGCTGAGGATGCCTAGAATGCCGCCGTAAGTGAACATTACTGTGGAATAAAGCAGATGTCTGTTGTCGCGCTGCAACAAGGCTTTAAGATTACCGCCTGCAAATACTATCAGGAAGGCGGGTACCACGGCCTCTGCTATCCGCATATGCCATGTGAAAAATTCAGCTAGTAATGCAAAATCTAGTGGGTAAATAATATGCGCTGCAGACGCAATTATGACGGACAGGGCATTTATCGCGAACACTGTGCTGACCAAGTAGGGGTGTGTGAAGCGCCCATGCCTGATCTTCAACAACATCACCACCAAAAATGCTTGTCCGAACACACCTTGCAAGAGGTGTCCTGCGCCCCAAAAGACCCTTTCGTAAAACACCAAGCTTTCCAGGTTTTTGTCGGTCGCAGAATATGCAGTTATGAAGCAAAACACTGCCGCGGTCATCATGGCGGACATTCCGTGTATTCCCACTAACATGGGAAAGTCAGTGCGCTGGTCTTTGCGCCTAGTTACTGAGGGTAGGGTGTTGAGCAATACCCCGCAGCAGAACAGCCCCAGCCCTACGAAAAAAAACCAGTGGTCTATGACCGGTACATAGTTGCTTTTTATTGGAACCGCGCCCTGTAAGAGTGCCGATAACACCATTAGTGCAGTGCCTACTGCGGCCACCACCCAGCAGTGCCCAAGGTATCTTAGCTTATGGTGTACGGTCATACTAATCAGCGTAGAGGACATCGAACACAGCCACACTACCACCGAAAGGTCCACGTGCAGTACTAGTGACAGGCCAAATACTTGGTCAGCATTTGTGATTACTGACTTGAGAAATGGCATTCTCAGGAACACTACTAGTATTGACAGGATGCCGGAGACTCCCAATGCGTGGACTCCGACCAAAACCCATCCACGGCAAGTCTTTACGTTTCTGTCATCAACGAAAGCCATACAAAGCCATGTTAAGACGGGGATATAGTATATGTAATTGCCATCGCGGGCAAATAAAAAGGTTGTCCCATGGCGCGGTATAACCGCGCGCCAGGGCTTTAACGGCTACTTCATGCATTGAAAATGCGGCAAAAGTGCAACGTTGGTTGCTATAATGCCAACACTACGTACGGTTTCTAACGCGTTGCGTCATCGGCTACGGAGGCCAGTTGTGGCTGCGTGAATAATGGCTGCAGGGCATCAACATATGGGGCAATTGGACAGAATCTGTGATAGATAAACCAAGCAGCGTGTTAGAACTACTCCCAAAAATGGTGTCTTGGAAGCGCGCTAACACTTGGGTGCACAAATCGCACGCTGCAGTATTGCCACCGAAACCAGGGCTGAATAGACATTATTCCCATTTGGGCTTTTCAAGCAGCGGGGTGTCACTTTTCTAGGCATGATGATTTTTCAGGCAAGAGCGGCCAGGTATTGCGCTAATTCGTGGCGATTTGGCGTATTTTAGACTTGCAGTCAACCCGGAAAGCATCCATTATAGAATGCTTATGGGTTTAAACAGGCGTGTCAGCGCGGTGAGCGTTTTTATGCTGTTTCTTTAGGTGTAGTGGATGTTGCGCTTTCCACAGGTCCGGTGCGCGGCTGTTAGGTCTCTTGGTATTTGATGTCCCGATAGGCGGGCGCGCTGTGAGTTGAGAGGGGAGTGGCTTGAGGAAAGTTTTGCCCAATATGCTGACCATCTTTAGGGTTCTTGCCATACCTGCCGTAGTCTCCAGCTTTTATGTGGGTTGCGGATGTGCCCGGTATGTGACCTTGGCTATATTTCTGCTTGCCTGCGCAACTGATTTCCTTGACGGATACCTGGCTCGCATGTGGAGAGCGCAATCTAAGTTTGGCAGGCTTTTTGATCCGGTTGCCGACAAGCTTATAGTCCTTTCTGCTTTCATAATGCTGGTATATGTGGGGCAAATAACGGGCTTGAGCGTCGCGTGCGTCGTCGTTATTGTCTGCAGGGAAGTGCTGGTATCCGGAATGCGTGAATTCTTTATTGCTGCGGGCACCAGTTTGCCAGTAAGCGGCATGGGCAAGCTCAAAACTGTAATGCAAATGACTGCAACTGGAGTATTAATCGTCGGTGATGGGGGAGTTGTGACGCGCATTGGGGAATTTCTTCTGTGGGTTGCGGCTGCATTGTCGGTATATTCCATGTATCTGTACACCCGCACTGCGGTTGAGAAAACCGGAATCTGATTTTCCTGTTAGTGGCAAAAACTCCTGAGGCCCGTGAAGTACATCGCAATGCCACTATCGTCAGCAGCCTCTATTACTTCTTTGTCCCGCAAAGAACCACCAGGCTGCACTATAGCAAATATGCCTGCAGTCGCGGCGTGATGTATACTATCTGCAAATGGGAAAAATGCGTCAGACGCCATAACAGCACCTGTGCAGTCTTGTGCCTTTTTGACAGCAAGCTCCACGCTGTCAACCCTGCTCATTTGTCCTGCGCCTACTCCTATGGCGCGCCCGTCACGTGCTATTACAATTGCGTTGGACTTCACATGCTTGCATACCCGCCACGCGAACAGCAAATCCTGCAGAACCGCGGGAGGCGCTGTTTTAGTTGTAACCTTAAGCAGGTCGTCAATGCCTATTGTGCTGCAATTGCGTTCCTGCATAAGCAAGCCGCTACCAAGCGCGCTTTTGAAAACCAACCTACTCGCCATGTAGGGCGTGCACTTTACCACACGTAAGTTCTTTTTTGTGTACAATACTTTCAGTGCATCCTCAGCAAAATCTGGGGCAACCACCGCTTCCACAAACATGTCTGCGACCTTGTGTGCAATTTCCTCTGTAACCGGCCTATTACACGCTATTATCCCGCCGAAACTGCTTTTTGGGTCACAAGTAATTGCCTTTTCATAGGCATCGTCCACATTTGCGCTAGAAACTGCCACCCCGCATGGGTTCCCGTGCTTTATTACAGAAACTGCTGGGACGTCAAACTCGGCTACTATAGCAACAGCGGACTCGATATCGACGATATTATTAAAGCTCAGCTCCTTGCCGTGCATCTGCTCAATGGGCAATGTCATAGGTGAACTATCGTGATACATGCCGTACACGGCGGCTTTCTGATGCGGGTTCTCACCAATGCGCAAATCCTGAATTTTCCTTCCGCGTATTGTGATTTCTTGCGGCATGTCTGGCGCTTCTGTACCGTTTAACCACGCATGAATGCATGAATCGTAAGAAGATACGTTGGCGAAAGTTTTAGCGGCCATGCGCCTTCTATATTCGAGTGTTGTTGCGTTCCCGTTACTGGACATTTCCTGCATCAGCCCTTCGTATTCGTGCACGTCGGGTATAACCGTAACATGCTGAAAATTCTTGGCTCCCGCCCTCAGAAGCGACACCCCGCCTATGTCTATCTGCTCCACCACTGCAACATCTGCGGCCTTAGCAGCTGCAAGGCTCTGGAAGGGGTATAGATTTACTATGACCAGATCGATTGCATCTACGGCTAGCCTGTCCAACTCGGAATCGTGGCTGTCTCCATTGCGCAAAATGCCGGCGAATATTTTTGGGTGCAGAGTCTTAACCCTACCGTCCATCATTTCTGGGTATCCGGTGTACTCTGAAACTTCAACCGCAGGAATACCAGCCTGCTGCAGCAGGCCACATGTATTTTTTGTTGCTATTATGCGAAACCCTCGTGCTGCTATAAACTGGGCGAGTTTCTCAATATTTGTCTTGTCATATACCGATATCAGGGCTGTTCTGCCCGTTGAGGAAGCAGTCATTATTCTTGCGTACCTTAACCCATCATTGCCAAAATTTGTGCCTCGGATGCCAGCTCGTCCCCGACGTACGCATGGCACTGAAATTTGCAGGTGGTGCCGCGCATGTGGATTACTGCCGATTTTATCGTTAGGGTATCACCCGGAACAACCACCCTGCGAAATTTTGCTCCATCTATCGACATAAAATACACTGACCGGTTCCCGCTTGCCTCGTCCCCTTCGCGGTCGCTTACGACACACAGCATAGAAGATTGTGCCATAGACTCTATAATCAGCACACCAGGCATAACTGGATTGTCGCGAAAGTGCCCCACAAAAAACGGCTCGTTGAAGGTTACATTCTTTAGCGCGACTATGGACTTACCAGGGATGCACTCTAAAACTCTATCCACTAGCAAGAACGGATACGAGTGGGGCAACATCCGCATAATCTGCTTGTGATCAAGCGCCATGGTCATCTAGGCTAGCTTCCCCCCATGTTGACTCGCGACAGGTCCTTGTTCAGGGTCTCCAGAACCCGCTCAGAGATATCAGCCGCGTCTTCCACGTGGGCAACCTGACCTCTGGGTATGAAGAGCACAATTGTGGCGCCAAGCTCGCCGGCCAGGTGCTTGGAGATCTGTTGCACTTTGTTGTAAACCTGTTCCATGGCGCCGCTGTACATACTCTCGAGCTCAGACATTTTAGCTGCTGCATCCCTGTTTAAGGAGTCAACCTCCTTTCTAAATTCCGCAACTTTTGCCTCAAATGCCTCGGAGCTCAATATGCTTTTCTGTTTCATGAGCTCGTCCTCGCCTTTACGCAACTCCTCGCCTCTGCGGGAAAACGTGCTCCGCAATTCGGTCCGCCTTCTATCCAACTGCGCCCTGATGTCCTTCGCGACCAGTGCCTCACTAAGCACCTTTTCCGAGTCTACGAATAGCACGGGCCTACTAACCGACGCATCTTCCGCGCCTGCACCCGATGAGCAAAAAAGTACAAAGAAAAATATCGTGAGAAATCTGCGCATTCTAAATACCCGCATCCGTGGAAATCCTTATTCTATCTTTAATGTCAAACTTTTCCTTCACTATGGGAAACCCGAAGTCTATCCTTACCGGTCCAAATGGAGACTTCCAAGAAAACCCGAACCCTATGGACAGCCTCGGCAGGTCACTAGTATCATACCCGCCGACTTCTGAGTCCAACCGAGACAGGCTTGCCACATCAGCAAACACTGAACCCCTGATACCTAAATGCTCAGGCAGACCTATGGGAAAGTCAAGCTGGGTAACGACTCCGTAGAACAACTTGCCACCTAAAGACTCCTTAGTATTGCGATCTCTGGGGCCGATTCCCGAAGCAGCAAAGCCTCGGATTTCGCTGTTTCCTGCAAAGAACCTCTGCCCTATTTTCACAGTTTCACCTGAATATGCGAACACATACCCGAAAGATGGCTTAACCTTTAGCACTATGTCGTCATGTATTCTGCGAAACACCGGGAAGAAATGGGCGCTTGAGGCTTCTGTCTTGACGTAGTGTAAGTTTCCTCCTATTCCCGAAAACAACTGGCTCACCTTAGCAAACACCCCAGTGCTGGGCTTGTAAGTGCTGTCCAGACTGCTGTACACCAATGAGTAACCCACGGCGGAATCAAAATGCCGCCCCTCTTGTTCTTTTATGTAAATGGAGGCTGACTCCCCTATGTTATGTATGCTGTGATACTTGTAATAATATTGCAAAGATGCAGCAACGCTATCAGTAAGATTGCACGACAGCCGGGTGGAAAGCCCCGCGTTGGTGCTGCTAAATGAGCCTTCGGAGGAAGAAAACAACCCACCGAGAGTGCCACTGGAAGAAGATGGGCTGCCCTGCTGTGAGTAAAATACTCCGACGCCAAACGCAACGTCGCTATCAAGCACATTGGGAGTTACTAGATCAAGTGTTCCTGACAAACTGGTCATGGATCTAGATAAATCGAATGCGACCATCTTTCCAGTGCCAAACGCATTGCGCTCTCTCACGCTGATCTTGCCAACAAGACCGCTTTCTGAGGAAAAGCCAGCACCTATGTCAAACGAACCAGTGCCACGCTCTTTCACTCTAAAATTCAAATCTACCAAGCTGTCAGAGATTTTTTGAGTTTCTACATCCACGGTCTCGAAGAAATCCATATCTGCCAGCCTTTTGCGCGACTGCCTGACAGCGCCCGTGCTGTACACGTCTCCCTCATGTATGCCGAGCTTGCGCCGCATGACGTGGTCTAACGTCCTATTGTTACCGAGTATGTTTATTCTGTGTATGTAGACGCTATGTCCCAGGGATATGCTATACTTCACATTTACCACGTCACCCTGCACGTCATAGTCACTCTTTACAGAGGCGAACAAGTTGCCGCGCTCATTAAGATGAGCGGTCATACGCGCGACTGACCCGTTTACCATGGTCGCGTCAAACACCTCTCCCTTCTTCGATAGCACAAGTTCAAGCAGGTCTTTTTCTATACCTTCATAGCTGTGCGCTATGTCACTCACGGTTACTGTGCTTTCGCCAAACTGATATTTCTTCCCTTCTTCCACAGAGAATATTACAGTCATGCGCGTGAGGTCCCGACTTACCTCTGACACTACGGACTTGACTCTGAAGTCAAGAAACCCCCTGCTGGTGTAAAACTCGCGCAAAATGGACTGATCCGCAACTAATCGCTCCGCGAAGAACTTTGTACTGCCGCCAAATAGGCCAAAACCCTCCTTCAGCTTGTACTCTTTTGAGTATACTATTGCTTTTAACTCGCTGGACGAAAACGCCTTGTTGCCTACGAACCTGATCTCACCGATGCGAGTGGCCTTTCCCTCTACAATGTTGAGCACTATGTCTACCGCGTTGTGCGGAGCCCGCCTAACTGCGTAAGACACCTTTGCACCCAGCATTCCCCTGCTCTGATACAGTGCGTGCAAGGTTGACAGGTCGCGCTTCAGCTTTGCCTCTGTGAAAATACTCATCTTTTTCATCTTGAGTACGTCACTCTCAAGATTCTTATCAGAGAACATCCTGTTGCCTACGATCTTTATACTCCTTACTACGGGGTTCTCCTTCACTCTGATCACCAGCTCATTGCCCTCTGCGCGAACGCTAACTCTGGAAAAGAGAGAAGTTGCGTATAGGTTTTTTATCGCCTCGTCTATTTCGGGTTGTGTAACATCCCCAGTCAGAGGTACTTTGGCGTAAAACTGCACGGTGCCGGAATCCAGCCTCTCGTTGCCTATTACCTTGACTCTTGTTACACCAGCAACCGCGCTGGCGGGAAGAATGGGCCCCACAAAGGACACACATGCGACTACGTACAGAACGAAAACAAGGACGTATCTCATAAAACTCACTTCAAAATGCTCTTGACGTCATTGAAGGTGACGAAAACCATCATAGATACCAGGAGCACGAAGCCTATAGCCATCATGACATTCTGATATTTAGGGTTTATAGTTTTCCTGCGGAAAATCCCCTGCAGGGCATACTGCAGCATGTACCCCCCATCCAGCATAGGTATGGGGAGGAGATTGACAACCCCCAGGTTTGCGGAAATCAACCCTACAAACCACAATCCCTCTTTGTTTCTGATTGACTCGCCAGAATGTTTTGCAATCCTAACCGGCCCGCCAAGCTCATCCATGCCACGAGCGCCCGTTACAAGCTGCACGACTGCCAGCAGGGTTATTTTCACTATTCTGAAGATGCACCTAAAAGACTCAACTGCGGCCCGTAACACTGGCAGACGCCTGGCCCTGGTAGTTTCCGGGGATATGTTAGCCGCTATGCCCAGCCTATGGGCATCGTCAGACCACACATCCGGAGAGAGCTTGATGGAATGTTGTACGCCATCGCGGAGAAATACCATTGTAAACTCCTGATTGGGGCTTCCGGCGATATAGTGCCGTATCTCCTCAAACCACGAAATTTCATGTCCGTCAACCTCAACTATCCTGTCGCCCGCCATGAGCCCAACCTTTTCTGCCGTGCTTCCAGGCAGTATGCTGCCCACTATTGGCATCGGGCTCATAATCCCTCTGGTAGAGAACAACACGAAGAATACCAAGACGGAAAACAGCAAATTCGCCAGCGGCCCAGCACCAGCGACGGCAAACCTCTGCCACAGGGGCTTTTCGTTAAACGCGAAAGACTTCTCACCCTCAGAGAGATTGTCCTCCTGCGTGTCACCAAGCATCTTTACGTATCCCCCGACAGGCACCAGGCTGAACTTCCACCTAGTGCCAGACCCGTCAGTAATCCCAAACAGCTCAGGTCCAAACCCAAGAGAGAATGTCTTGACCCGAACCCCGCACAACTTCGCAACCGCATAATGCCCATACTCATGCACAAACACGACCACGGAAAGCACGAGGAGGAAGGAGGCAATGTAGAAAGAACCCTCCTGAAAAGCGCCAAACACCCGCGCTAGGGAAACCATAAGGATACTCGACAAGCTCGAAACAGGAGCATGTTATATCATATTTATATCCTTGACAACAGTATTGTGCGGTATAAAGTTCCTGCGTGGTGGCTGCAGTGAGCGCGGTGTTTGTGGGATGGATGACTTTGGTCTCGAAGGGCGAAAACGCAGGTTGCTTTACAGAAGTACGCACAGGGGCTGCAAGGAGACTGACATACTTTTGGGTGCTTTTGCGCAGAGGTATCTTGCCCTACTGGACGAGGAGGAGCTTGTGCAGTATGAGAAGATAGTGGAACTTGATGATGAGTTGCTATACTCCTATATAGTGGGTAGGCGACCGGTGCCTGACTCCATAGACAAGGCGCTCGTGTCTCGCATATCGGCATGTGCGTCCGGCAAGTAACTTGCTGGTGGTGTATGCCAGAGTGGCATTGCTGAGGTAGCTTATGGAACATACATTTCCCGAAATATTAGCACTCGCGTTTGTTGGTGGTTTGGTGCTCAACCTAATGCCCTGCGTGTTTCCCATATTGTCGTTGAAAGTGCTACCCATAGTGCGTAAAAGCTCGAAAAGTAGGTGGAGTACCGCGGTGGATGGGGTATACTACACGGCTGGGGTTATGAGTAGCATGCTACTCTTGTCTTTGGTGCTGATTTTACTGCGCTCCGCAGGCCACTTTCTTGGTTGGGGGTTTCAGATGCAGTCCCCAGCTTTGGTTATCGGCCTCCTACACGTAACTTTTCTTGTGGGCATGTCATTTTCCGGTTTTCTTGACTTGTCAATCAAAGTGCCGTTCGTAGATGCAATAACCGCGCACAACGTTGGAAGTTTTTTTGCCGGGGTTCTTTCTGCGCTAATCGGTACTCCATGCTCGGCCCCGTTCATGGTGTCTGCTGTAAGTTTCGCTCTGCTGCAGCCGGGGTTGCGTTCTATTGCAATATTTCAGGTTATGGGACTAGGTATGGCGCTTCCATATTTGATCATATCGTGTTCCCCGGGTCTGACTCGCCTACTTCCAAAACCTGGACGGTGGATGGAGTACCTTAAGCAATTTCTTGCATTCCCAATGTATGCAACCTCTGCGTGGCTGCTGCACGTTCTGGTGAGCCAAAAGGGCACGCACGTACTACTCCCAACAGTGCTGTCAATTGTTGCGGTATCGTTAGGGGTGTGGTTTCTGCGGGTTATGTCTAATGTCAAGATGCAAGCATCCAAGGCCTTGGCGGTGCTACTACCGCTCTTTGTTGTTGGTACTGCGATATATATTGGTCGCTTTCGAGGCCACGATCACGCATATGGTGAGCTTGCAGTGGTGGAATTTTCCGAAGCAAGGTTGGCGAGGTTACTGCGCAAAGATAAGACGGTGTTTTTGTCTGTGGGGGCTGAGTGGTGTCTTACCTGTAAGGTTAATGAAAAAGTGCTTGAATCCGCATCGGTGCAGAGTTTTCTACGCACACATGGTGTTATATACATGAAAGCAGACTGGACCAACATGGACAGCACTATTGCCGAGTACTTAAGCGAACATGGCGGTGGTGGTGTTCCGTTCTACGAGCTGTACGTCAACGGAAAATCCGTAGGGCCTATGCCGCAAATTTTCAGCGAAAAAACGCTTCTTGAGATTTTGAGCAAGCACCTGAACGCAAACCCAAGTTCCAAAGCTAGCCCAGAATAGCGTGCTTTAGCGATCTAAAAAACCCGCGCACCGGTCCCAGCGCCTCAACCTCCGTGGCTGCATATACTGGAAACACCTTATCTGCCATGCCGGGTATCTGCACCGCGAGTGTGCCTATCTCCTGGCCCTTTTTCACTGGAGCAGCTATTGTACTCTTGTGGGAGATAAACGCCTTTACGCTTTTTGACAGGTCCCTCGGGTAGCTTATGACCACATCGTCGCGAACATGCATCTGGACCGTCCCTTTCCTACCATTCCACACTTTTACTTCACCCACTACGCTCCCCGCGGGGAAAACAACTTTGGTCTCAAAGCGATTAAAGGCATACAGCAGCAGCCGCTTAGTCTCGTACGCCCGCTCCGTTTCGGTTTTCAGCCCGTTGACAACAACAAAAACGCGGCGATTATCCTTCTGTGCCGATGCCGCTATTCCATACCCAGCCTTTTCTGTGTGGCCGGTCTTTATCCCATCCACCCCTATATTGTAATTGAGCAGGGTATTGTAGTTCTTTTGGGTTACACCATTATATGTGAACTGCTTCTCGCCGAATACGTGGTAATACTCGGGAAAATCCTCGAAAATTCTGACCGACAGCGTGAGTATGTCCCTCACAGACATCAAATGCCCCTCATCTGGCCACCCAGTCACATTCGTGAAACTGCTATGTGCCAGGTTCATCTCCTTCGCCAAACTGTTAATGTCCTCCACAAACTGTTCTTGTGAACCGCTGACCCCCTCTGCAAGCGCAATGCATGCGTCATTACCAGATGATACAGCAGCCCCCATGATGAGGTCACGAACCTTGACCATTTGCCCGACTTTCAAAAACGCAGAAGAGCCCCCACGCTTCCACGCGCTCTCACTAACAGAGAACGTATCGTCCATCTTTATCAGGCCGGCATGCAAGTGCTGAAACACTAGATATAGCGTCATCAACTTGCTCATGGAAGAAGGTGCCACTGCAACGTCAGCATCATGCTCAAAGAGCACTGTCCGGGACCCCAGCTCATACACAATTGCATGCGGTGCCTTTGTGTGCATCTTGAGCGCGTAAGAAGGGCGGGCCGGAGCCAATGCCAAGCAGCAGAACGCGGGCACCAAAAAACTGAGCAGAAAACGCCTGATCACAGCAGGATACTAGACTAAAACACGGGCAGTTATACTTGATGTGCGGGCTCTATATCAATAACAAAATTTACCGCGCAACAATTGTTGATTGTTGTGGACAGCGCCAGGCGACCAGGCTACAATCCGGGACGGTACAGGCCTTGTGAGTTTCCAGATGGAAATTGTTAGGGACGTAGAATCCGTGAGGGCGGTGCTGCGCCCATTTACAAACCGTAAAATAGGACTTGTGCCAACCATGGGTGCATTGCACTCCGGGCACCTATCCTTAGTGCATGAGATGAAAAAGCATGCTGATGTGGTCATCGTGAGCATCTTTGTGAACCCACTGCAGTTTTCCCCGGGCGAAGATTACGAGAAATATCCAAGGTGTGAGGAGGTGGACTGCGAAAAATGCGCCAGTGCGGGCGTGGATGTTGTGTACATCCCGAGTGCCGAGGGTATGTATCCCGATGGCTTTTCCACCAGTGTGGACATAGGGCCCATGGCGCGTGAACTGTGTGGCGCGTCTAGGCAGAATTTCATAAACGGGATTATGGTTGTGCTAATAAAGTTGGTGATGCAAACAAATGCACATTGCATGATCCTCGGGGAAAAAGACTACCAAATGCTGCACCTCACCCGTCAGCTGTTCCGTGACCTTAACATAGGCGTAGACGTGTTGCAGGGTAACACCGTGAGAAGCGCAGAAGGGTTGGCGCTGTCTTCCAGGCACCAATATTTGAGCAGTGCGGAAATTACCAAAGCCAACTTTTTGTACGGGTTTCTACTCGAAGTTGGGCAGCAGCTTTCTGACGATCCGCACGGGCAGCAAGAAATAATTGCGCGCGGCAAGCTGCGTCTTGAGCAGGAGGGGTTTGAGGTTGACTATCTTGAAGTGCGAGACAACAATACGCTCGAGCACATGCAGACCTTCAGAAAGCCCGCAAAGGGGTTTTTCCCTGGCCGTGTATTTGGGGAATTGTCGGCTTATTGATAACGTCCTCCTGGCTTAGTTTTAGGGTATGTTGCTGCTGTGACTGTGTGCCTTGAAAAATAAGTGCTGCGAGGCCGGTCCCTAGGTACACTAGCGCTGCTAGACATGTATGGAGGGTATGTGGTGGGTAACGCGTCTTTAGTGAGCTACATGGGCGTTCTTCCGTCTGTAGACTCTACCGCTTTCATAGCAGACAACGCACGTCTTATCGGCCATGTTGCCGTAGGAAAGAACGCAAGCATCTGGTTTTGCTCGGTTCTCAGGGGTGATGTAGGGAAAATTGTCGTTGGTGAAGGCAGCAATATCCAGGATAATACCGTTGTGCATACTGATCAAGAATACGGTGACACCGAGATTGGAAAATTCGTAACTGTCGGGCACGGCTGCATATTGCATGCGTGTTCCCTCATGGACAAAACATTCGTGGGCATGGGTTGTGTGATTATGGACCGCGCCCTAATGGAGGAGTGCAGCATGTTAGCTGCTGGGTCTTTGCTAACTAGGGGTAAGGTGGTAAAATCCGGTGAGTTGTGGGGGGGAAGGCCCGCCAAGTACATGAGGATGCTGTCGGATCAAGAGTTAGCATATCTGCAACAGTCAGCTGACGGGTATATCGAGCTATCCAGGTCATATCTATAAGTCACGCGCTGATCTATGGTTTGACATTTCGTGGTTTGGTGCCTAGACTGGCGGTCCATCCGTCCGGCATATAGTTCGTTTATTGGGCAAGCTGCTTGTATGAGTGATAATGTAGAGATAAAAGTTGATAACCTTGGTGGGGAATCCATATCAGAGGCCCCTGTTCGGGTTCTGAAAAAGGTTGGTGATGCCGTTTCCGCAGAAGAGGCGGTTTTTATTGTTGAAACGGATAAAACCTCTCTGGAGATAGCATCTCCGGTTGCCGGTGTTATCACCGAACTGCGCGTGTCGGATGAAGAGATAATAACCAGGGGCCAGGTTTTGGCGATCATCAGCAAGCATGAAGGTGCCCCTCAGGATGCCGCAGCGCGTGAGCACAAGCAAGCTGAAGTTGCAACTCCAGATGCCGAATTAGCACCGCAGGTTGAGCAACGTGATGCGCAAGCTCAAGTTGCTGACAAGGAAAAGCCGGTTAAGCCGGTCACTGGCCCACGCATTCCTGGTATAGACGAGTTCGTCGCCGGTGGGTGTTCCTCACCTGCTGATAGGGCGGCTGGTAAAATCACCAAGCCTGTGGGCGATGTGGGCAAGAGCCCCGTCCCGCAGCAACGCGTGTATGATGAGGTTGACGGCGTCATAAGCGTGCCAGGAGAAAGGCGCGTTAAGATGAGCAAAATCCGCCAGGTGATCGCGTCACGGCTGAAGGAATCGCAAAACACCGCAGCCACGCTCAGCACTTTTAATGAGGTGGATATGAGTGCTGTTATGGCGCTCAGGGGGAAATATAAGGAAGGCTTTGAGAAGAAGTATGAGGTGAAACTGGGGTTCATGTCGTTCTTCATCAAGGCCGTGGTGCTGGCTCTCAGAGAGATACCGGTGATTAATGCTGAGATTTCCGGGGATGAGATAATATACCGCGACTACTGCAATATCGGGGTTGCGGTCGGCACGGATAAGGGGTTAGTAGTGCCGGTGATACGCGGGGCCGAGACCATGTCGTTTGCGGCATTAGAGCAAGAGTTGGTGATGCTGAGTAAGAAGGCCAGGGGAGGGACGCTCACAGTTGCTGATATGTCTGGCGCAACGTTTACCATCACCAATGGTGGAGTATATGGGTCTCTTCTTTCCACACCGATTATTAACCCTCCTCAGTCAGGGATTCTGGGCATGCACGCGATACAAGAGCGCCCCGTGGTGGTCAACGGCAATATTGAAATCAGGCCCATGATGTATCTCGCGCTTTCGTATGACCACAGAATAGTGGATGGTCAAGGTGCGGTGACCTTCCTCGTGCGCGTCAAGCAATATATAGAAGATCCGAACAGGATGTCTCTCGAGATTTAGGTCATGGTTTCGGCTGGGGGCATAACTATTCACTCCGAGAAGGATTTTGAAGGCATGCGCAGGGCGGGTAGGTTGGCCGCCGAGACGCTGGATTTCATAACTCCCTACGTAAAGCCCGGGGTTTCTACAAACGCTTTGAATGATCTGTGCCATCGCTTCATTATAGATGCCGGCGCTGTGCCCGCCCCCCTGGGGTACCGCGGATATCCGAAGTCTATCTGTACCTCAAAAAATTGTGTAGTGTGCCACGGCATCCCGGATGATGTGGCGCTCAAGGATGGGGACATACTAAACATAGATGTTACGGTAATTTTGGATGGCTGGCATGGGGACACCAGCAGGATGTACTGGGTTGGCGAGAACACTGCGGTGAAGGCCAAGCGCCTGTGCGAGGCCTCGTATGAAGCAATGTGGGCTGCAATTGGACATGTGAAGCCCGGACAGAAGCTCAATAGGCTTGGCATGGCGATTGAGGAAACGATAGCCAAATATGGCTATTCAATTGTGCGTGATTATTGTGGCCACGGCCTCGGCAAAGTATTTCATGCGGCGCCTAATGTTGTACACTACTACGACGAGGAAGATGAAACTGTGCTGCAGGAAGGAATGTTTTTCACGGTGGAGCCCATGATAAATGCAGGTAAGCACCACACCACCGTGAGCAAGAAAGACGGATGGACCGTGACGACCCGAGATTTCTCTCTCTCCGCGCAGTTCGAACATTCGTTAGGGGTCACCAAAGATGGGGCGGAAGTTTTCACCATGTCGCCAAAGAATTGGAATTTCCCGCCCTACCAGTAGGCGCGCACCTCAATCGCCCGCGCGTGTGGTGGCGGGCAGCGGTTAGCGTCGTAACCTCAGGCTTTGCAGAAGAGTGCAGTTTCTGTATTGTGATACAATATTGCGAAGTTTTCCCGAAACTATGCAGCGGAATTTGCGGATCCACGGCTTCATACATGGCTGGCCTTTCAGGTATGTGCGATGCAAGCGATGAGAATCTCTACTCTGTTGGGTAAGGCTGCGGCCATGCTAAGCGGTGCTGGCGTGGCAACTCCGAGGCTAGATGCAGAGCTCATCGCGCAGCAGGCCCTGGGTATCAGTGCGATTGCCATGCTCGTAGATGCTGATATGCCAGTGGAACAGGAACGCGCGGATAGGTTTTTCGCGCTACTGGACCGGCGGCTATCGGGGGAACCAGTCTCGCATATTCTTGGCAAACGGGAATTCTGGGGCATGGATTTTGCAGTCAATTCAGATGTTCTCGATCCGCGGGCAGATACTGAGTCTGTGGTGTCTTCTGCAATCAAAATTTACAAAAACCAAAATCGTAACCTCACAATTGCCGATCTGGGCACAGGCACCGGGTGCATCTTGATTGCGCTACTATCGCACTACAGACACGCCACCGGGGTTGCATTTGAGAAGAGTGTGAAGGCTTACCGCGTTGCGCGACAAAACTTTGTGCGACACTCCATGCTCGCAAGGGTAAAACTGCGCTGTGCAAGCTGGGAGCGGTGCGAAGGGAAGTTTGACCTGATAGTAAGCAACCCCCCGTATATCAGGAGGTGCAAAATACCCGGCCTACAGCGTGAGGTCAGGCAGCACGAGCCATTGGGGGCCCTGGACGGTGGGACAAGGGGCATGGAGGCGTATACTCAGATTTTTAAGGTCCTAAAAAAATGCCTGCGCCCGTCCGGCAGGGCGATTCTGGAGATTGGTGAAGATCAGAGCACAATACGCGACGAAGCCCTACGCTGGAATATAGGCTTCTGCAACTATGAGTACGACCTTGCCGGTAGGAAGAGGTGCATCATCCTGAAGCTGCTGCCCGGGGCATAAAACTCCTCCACCGCCGCGCCAGCACTCGATTCATGCCAAGCCCACGACCGCGCGCCACTTGCCTTCCACCCGCACAGACACCAGCAACATGAAAGGGGCCAGGGCGCACGTGCTGAGCTACGCTACAATACCCGCAACAGACTGCCGCACTCTAGAGTTCCAACTCCCCGGATTCGTACAGGGCGTATAGATCATCACAACCGCCTATGCTCTTGCCGTCAATAAAAATCTGCGGCACAGTCCTCCTCCCCGAGCGCTCTACCATCTCACGCATAGCCTCCGGATTATCGGTGATGTCAATCTCCTTAAAGGGTACATTTTTTTTGTTGAACAAAGCCTTTGCCCTAGTACAATAGGGGCAGGGGACCTTTGTATATATGAGGACCTCCCGCATACTGCTCCTCCTTCCGAGATGTGCATGCTCTAGCTAGCACGGCTGCGTATAGATGTAAAGTTTTTATATGGAAGTATTGTATGGGCACGAGGGTAAAGAGGCGGTAGCGCTGACTTTCGGTAATTTTGACGGAATACACCTCGGGCATGTGCAGATATTCGCAGAGCTTACCCGGCGTGCTGCCGAGCTGTCTCTGCCCTCTGCTGTTTTGACGTTCTCCCCCCACACTGCCGCTTTTTTGAGGCAGAGAAAGAATTTCTTGTTAGTAGACTTTGAACACAAGGTGGAGCTCATAGAAGCGTGCGGGGTGGATTATCTGTACGTTGTGGAGTTCGGGCAGGAATTTGCGCAGCTATCACCCGATGCGTTTATTCATAATGTGCTGGTCGGTGGCTGTAAAGCCAGACACGTAGTTGTGGGGAAAGACTGCGTTTTTGGGCACAAGTGTGCGGGTAATCTCAAATCGCTCGAGCTACACGCGGCCACATGTGGATATGGGGTAACAGGAGTACCGCAGTACATGGTGGACGGACGTGCGTGTTCTTCCTCTCGCATCAGGGAGTGCTTGCAACTGGGTGATATTGAAACCGCAAATCTGCTGCTGGGCAGACGGCATGTCGTCAGTGGAAGGGTGCTAAAAGGCCGGGGCAGGGGAAAGCTCATAGGGTTCCCGACGCTGAATCTGAGCATGGATCATACCGTACTGCCGAAAAATGGTGTGTACCATGCGAGAGTGCGTTTTGGCGGGAACAATTATTGGCTGCCTGGCGTCGTCAACATAGGGACAAGGCCCACTTTTGCCGAAGAAATATGCCCACTGTTGGAGATGCACGTCTTTGATTTTGACGATGATGTTTACGGAAAATGGGCAGATGTAGAGCTGATTAGCTTTCTCAGACCTGAGCGTAAATTCCATAATGTTGATCAACTGGTTCGGCAAATAGAGCAAGACATACTCCCGCGTAAAAGCCAAAGGCTATTAG
>NZ_AFMS01000147.1 GCF_000215485.1 Anaplasma marginale str. Florida | reverse complement strand
AGGAGTTACGCGAGTGGCAGGGAATCTAGTCACAACCCCCACCCGGAGATAACACGCAACCCATGTCCCAGCTACAGCCACACAATGCGTAGCCTACCAAGGAAAACTGCATCCAGCAAAGGAGGGGCTGCTGCTTCACGCGCGCTCTGATCCACCCCTAATGCGCACCAGCTTTGCAAACATCAGCGCGCCGAGCACCACGGGAGCGAGCAAGGGCAAGGCCCACAGGAACCGAGCGTGCCCCTCGTAAGGCGTGAAGCTAAGTATTTGCCTTCCGTATCTACCTTTAAGATCAGCCAATATCTCGTCATCCGTGCGACCATTGAGAATCTCGCCCCTTATCAACTCTCGCATATTAACCGCAAACTGGGCCTGCGAATCCCGCAGTGACTCCCCAGAGCACACCAGGCACTTCGTCATTCTGAAAATTTTATCTGCACGAGATTCCACCTCCCCAGGTACCAACCCCGCATCAAGCGCAAAGGAGGCGGCATAGCACGGAAAGGGCATACATAAAAGGAAAAGAAAAGCAGCCTGGCCACTGACAAAACCATATACACGCACAATAATGTCTACAACAAAACCACGAAGCATGCAAGCAGTGCACCACAAAAACATTGCAGAGCAGGCCATCATCGCACACCATACAGCATGAAAACCGCGGTAGTACATAGAGCTACGGTTGTATCATGAAACTGCCAACATCCTGACGTGCGTTCCATTTTAAGGCTGCTACCAATTTTGCAACCCGAGTAAAATTGGTAAAACGATTATATACAAAGCACGGCGTAACATATGGCAAATTTGCTATTTTTATAATTCACCACTCAGGTTTTTGCCACTAAATCTAGCAGTTTTTCACGCCGGTACACCTCTACGAGTTGCTAGAATTTAGCATACAAGTTGTAATACACCTGATATCACTCTGCAAATCTCCCTACGTTTATCCCACACATCATGCTGGCGGCCAAGCCAGCACACAAGGGCGCGGCAGGTACAAGCAACCCCAGCGGCGGCATATCCGCACACAGGGACCCATCAATTACAAACTTTGAGCGGCTAGAGCCCGGGAATCTTGGCCTCCTTGACCTTATTCATGACCAACTCTGAAAATTCCAGAAATGACATGGTGCCTATAGTGAGCGTGTTGCCATCAGATTTCACGGTAAACGTTATGGTGTCGGCGTCATCTTTAGCAGCAATGGAGACACTCTTTATTGCATCGATGATAACCTCAAAAAGCGCCATATAGTTAACTTCTCTTGCCACCTCACCCACTGCTTCCTGCTCCTTGCCTAGGTGCGTCTGTTGAACAATATCAGAAACAAACTTTGAAAATTCAGCAAAGCCTCTCAGCTCGAAATGCAGATCTGACTTGCACTTTGCAGGCGAGAGTAACATGCAGCTCTCTGACAGTGATGTATTGCCGTGCACCAGCAGGCTAAATCCATCGCTGCGAAGCTCAATATGTTGGATATCCGCATACAAAGCCTTCTCGGCCTCTGCAGACCCACGCAACTGCGACAGGGAAAGACCTTTCGCTTGGAGAAATAAGCCCCCAGACCCATCGGCACTCTTGTTCCTCACAACCTCTGAATTAAGAGTAACAGCAAACCCCTGCTTACCGTCCTCGGAAGCCGGCGCATTATCCTCTACAGACAAATGTGCCCTGTCATACACAGGAACATACTCACCGGAAGCCGCATCAAAGCAAGAAACTCCAGCCTCATCAGAATATGTGAACTTCACTACCTCATTCGTAGCCTCCTTTCTGAGTACAAGTTTCTTGAGCACCTGTAACAGCAAGCTATCTTTAAATACTGCGCTGTAGCTGGCACTGGTTTTGCATTCTATCACACCAGACTCACCCTCCGCCTCTGGCGACAACCCGAATATCTGCACGCTACCACCCGGCAATGCAAGGTTAAACATGTTATCAGACCCATCGTAGGATAGCGATAGGGATTCCGCTACCACTGACACACCACCAACATCTACTTTAAAATTCTGCAGCAGGATCTGACGCGGAATTATCCCTAGTATTTCAATATCTTCATAGCTGACCGATTTTACAGGAAATACGCCATGCCCGGCACCACGCATAGCATCCACAACAGATAGAGAAACCTGTTTTGCAAGCCACCTTGAAGCCGGATAAGCACCCGCAAGGAGGCCGCACACCAGAATCAACAAGCCTGCACCGACTGACTTCAATTTAGTCATAATACCACCGCCAATAGAACACGTACAAAGCCTACTCCTCTTTTTCAGCAAAGGATACATTCCTGGTCTCGCTAGGAAGCATGACACGCAGCCCGTCGAGTTCTTTAGTCACAACAATTTGACATCCCAACCTTGACGTCTCAGTCAGACCAAATGCTAAATCAAGCATATCGTTTTCCTCATCAGACAGCTCGTTATGCAACTCTACCTTGTCATACCACTCCGGATCAATGATTAAATGACACGTGGAGCAAGCCAACGAACCTTCGCATGCACCTTCCAGATCCACCTTATTCCTGTGCGCTAACGTAAGAAGGGTCTCCCCTTCATGAGCCTCATACGTTTTCTCAACTCCATTCTGAGATACAAAAGTCACCGACGGCATTCACAAACCCCGAAAATTGTAGCTACTATTTCTCTTCATGTAAAAGGGCATCTTGCCCCACACAATCAACAAATCTCGTCTTAATCCTTCTGGAAACGTCGCGCATCTTCTTCGCGTCTGATCCGGACATCGCGTTCCTAGCCTCAGACAGCGCATCACTTGCTTCCTGCAGCATAATTCCAGAAAACCGCTCACTAGCCAGTGCCCCCTCCAGCAGCTCGGCAATGCGTGCACATTCTAGCCTCTCCGCACTGAGCTCTCTAGCAATCATATCCTCATCAAAATTCTCTACTGCACTAAGTACATGCCGCTCCACGTCCGCAGGCGTGATACCCTCCAGTTGATTCACCTCTACACACTTTTCCAAGCCAGTAGACTTCTCGCGGACGGACACAACCAGCAGACCGTCCATATCAACTCTGAATTCCACCTTCACCCTAGCCTCACCCGCAGGTAAGGGAGGCACCCCAATGTCGAACCTCGCCAAAGACCTATTAGCATCGGCCATCTCTCGCTCCCCCTGACACACATGTATATGTATAGCAGTCTGGCCGTCAGTATACGTGGTAAACTCTTGTGTCACAAGAGCCGGCACCGGAGTATTTCGAGGTATTATGGTTTCGACGGCCCCTCCCATAACCTCAAGGGACAGAGAAAGGGGTATAACGTCTACTAGCACTTTCCTGCCCGTAGCAGCAGGATTTGAGAGATAATACGCCTGAAGTGCGGCTCCAACGGCCACAGCCCTCTCGGGATCGACGCTATCGAACACCTTCCCGCAAAATATAGAGTCCAGTGCGGCTTTCACACGGGGGATTTTGGAGGATCCTCCAACTAAAATCACTCTCGAAACGTCACACGGCTCGATCCCAGCATCGGAGATTGTCTGCTCCAAAATCTTCATGGTCTTGGAAACCACCTTATCTACAACCTCGGTGAACTCGGCATCAGTGATATGGCACCGAAAAACATCACCGCATATTCTAAACTCGAAGGCACCGCCGCTTCTCCCACTCAAGGCCTTCTTGGCATTGCAGGCGTCAAGCACTAAGCCGTCAGCGTACGGATCGCCACAAACCCGCTCACGCTTCCAACTTTCATACTGTGCCACAACCAGCTCTGCGAGCAACTGGTCGATGTCATCTCCCCCAAGATTGGTATCTCCCCCCGTAGCCAGTACTTGAAAAACCCCATCATGGAGCCTTAGCACGGAAACATCGAAAGTACCGCCCCCAAAATCGTACACGACGCACACTTCCGCATCACCGGCCTGCTCAACTTTGTACGATAGCGCAGAAGCAGTTGGTTCATTCAGCAACCGCAACACCTCAATACCGGCCATCCTAGCGGCATCTCTGGTTGCCTTGCGTGCAATTTCGTCGAAATACGCAGGAACGGTGATAACAGCATGTGTAACATCCTGACCAGTGCAGCTCTTGACTAACTCAACAAGACGCTTGAGCACCTCTGCAGCAACCTCGACTGGCGTTACTACCTTATTTTGGCCAATACTAAGCGCTGCGCTGCCATTTTTATCTGTAACCGTTGCGCCGCAAAATTGGCTGTGGTGTACATCTTTGGCGAGCTTGCCCATCAGGCGTTTTGTGGAGCGCAAAGCACGCAAAGGATTCGCGTCGTGCCCCACCTTGACCGCTCCATCGCGGGTATATTCAACAATCGAGGGAATCAGAGAGCGCCCGGCTGGATCCTCAAAAACTTTAACGCTGCCATCATGCTCTACAACGGCGATCAAGGAGTTGGTTGTACCCAAATCTATTCCGAATGCAACGTCCCATTTCGTCGTTTCAGGCTCAGTAATATCTAACAGCTGCATGCGGCCCCGCTCTTGTTTAGCTTTTTCAGGTATTTAAGTTTCTCAACTTGCAGCGCAGCCTGGTACATGTCACCTATCGCGAAGAACTTCCCCATAAGTTCCTGACATTTTGATATTTCTGACGTGATCGCAGATTCTGCATCCTGAGAATCACACGTGTCAAATACCTCAGACACAAGGTTGTTCCGGTCTTCATTTTGCAGCTTTGTGCCATTGAGTTCTAGAATATACTCCGCCCTTGCTAACGGGGATTTGAGCACAGAATATGCCTCATTCACCTCCGCTATACGCACAACAGCAGACTCTTTTTTGGCGGGATCAGAGAAACAGTCCGGATGCATGCTGCTTTGCATCGCTACATAGTTCCTCTCCATAGTTTTGAGATCTATGAAAAAATTAACTTCTAAACCAAGCAAGGCAAAGTAGTTTTCAGACATAAAAACTATCCCCACATCCGCATCTGCCCTTCTCGTTGGGGTTTTTAAAAACAAAACCGGACGACAACCTGTCGCTATAATAATCGACCGTGGTACCACGGATGAACATCATAGCCTTCGGCTCAATCAGTACCACAACTTTAAACCCGTCGAACACCTTTTCAACTTTCACTTCTAGCGGCCTGGCGCCGTATGCATATTCGATATGGTACTTAAACCCATAGCATCCCTTCTGCTTTACAAGAATTCTAATCGCGACATCAGGGTCCCCCTTATCTGTAAGCAGCTCCTTCATTCTACGCCATGCTGCATCAGTCACAACAATAGGAGAGCGGCTATCACCCTGGTTGCTTTGCTCAATGCTTAGCTCCATAAGCACCTCAACATTTATCCCCTTTGGCAATCTGCTGCTTGCTTTTATAATCGTGCACTGCGGCCTTCACGGCATCTTCGGCCAACAAAGAGCAGTGTATCTTTACTGGGGGCAGAGACAGCTCCTTCGCAAGAACGGTATTCTTCAGCATGCACGCCTCCTCTATCGTCTTGCCCTTTATGCGCTCCGTGGCTAGCGAGCTTGCGGCAATCGCGGCCCCACACCCGAATGTCTTAAACTTGGCATCAACTATTGTGCCATTTTCATCTACTTTTATCTGCAGCTTCATTACGTCTCCGCAACTCGGAGCCCCAACTAACCCGGTTCCAACGTTTAGATCATCTTTAGGCAGAGAACCAACATTTTGCGGATTCTTGCAGCGATCTAATACGGCATCACTGTAGCTCATATATCCTCCTATGCATCCCAATTAATAGTCTTCAAATCGGTACCTTCCTGTACCATTTCCCATAGAGGGCTCATCTCACGCAGCTTGCGCACACTGCGTATCACCAAATCCGCTGCGTACTCAACTTCTGCAAGCGTGGTAAACCGACCTATTCCAAACCTTATGGATGAGTGTTCAAGATCTTGTTCTACATTAAGTGCACGTAGCACATAAGACGGCTCCAAAGAAGCAGAAGTGCACGCGGAACCTGAGCTCACCGCCAAGTCATTAATCGCCATAATGACAGACTCCCCCTCTACATAAGAGAAGCTCAAATTCAGGTTTCCCGGTATCCTTTGGGAGTAGCTCCCATTCAGAACCACATTGGGAAGCTCCCCCTTAATCTTGTTGTAAAGCACGTCCCGCAACCCCCGTATCCTCTCATTCTCGGTTTCCATCTCTTGCACAGCTATCTTAGCCGCCTCACCAAGACCGACCACCAGGGGCGTCGGCACAGTACCAGACCTCATGCCACGTTCTTGCCCTCCCCCACTGAGCAATGGCACCAGGCGCACCCTCGGGTTGCGGCGGCGCACATACAGCGCGCCACCCCCATAGGACCGTATATTTTGTGCCCAGAAATGCTCAGCAGGTCCACGTTCATGCTATTAACATCTATAGCCACCTTGCCTAGCGCCTGGGCCGCATCAGTGTGAAAAAACACACCCTTGTTCCTGCATATTTTACCTATCTCACCGATGGGCTGGATGACCCCTATTTCATTGTTTACCGTCATGACGGACACGAGTATTGTGTCGTCCCTTATTGCGGCCTCGAGTTTGTCTACCTCCAATATGCCATCTCCCCGCACATCAAGGTAGGTTACCTCAAAACCTTCGGTCTCAAGATGGCGGCACGAATCTAGCACACACTTATGCTCAGTCTTCAGAGTAATGATGTGATTTCCTTTGTTTTTATAGAAGCGCGCCAGTCCTTTTATGGCCAAATTATTAGATTCCGTGGCACCAGAGGTGAATATAACCTCTTTGGGGTCCGCACCTATTGACTCCGCAATTTGCTCCCTAGCAACTTCCACTGCAGACTCGGCCCTCCATCCAAAAGAATGGCTGCGCGAATGCGGGTTAGAGAATTGCCGAAAGTACGGAACCATGACCTCAAGCACCCTGTCATCTACCCTAGTGGTAGCCTGGTAATCAAAAAACACAGGAGGTTGTACTCCCTTGCTCCCCGTCATACTTGTAACCTCCTACTAACCATACACGAGCCCTAGTTAACCGTCATACGAAAGCCATTATAGATTCCATACCAACAATCGGCGATCTTACAAACCTGAGCTTCGGTCACACCAGGCCCTAAACTAATTCTGACAGCGCTCTGCGCACATTCATCGCTGACCCCAAGCGCAGACAGCACGTGCGAGGCTCCGGGTTTGCCTGAAGAGCACGCAGACCCAACGCCTATCGCTACTTTGTGGCTGTCAAAGCCCATAACCTGGAGCTCTTTGCTAACACCAGGCATGGAAACGCACGTAGTATTGGGAAGCCTGTCTACATCGCGCCCAAAGATCACGCATTCAGGCACAAGTTCACCGATTTTTTTCTCCAATAGATCGCGCATTTGCCTTACAGCTGACATTCTACCTACACAAGCTTGTATATCCTCCAATGCTATGGACAAGGAACAAATCGCTACCACGTTCTCCGTACCAGCGCGCAAACCCCTCTCTTGTAGCCCACCAAATATCATGGGCTCTACTTGAACGTTCTTGCCATTGAAAAGCAGTGCACCAGCACCAGGTATCCCGCCAATTTTGTGTGAAGAAATAGTGACAAAATCCGCACCCAACCCGAGCACGCTCACTGGAATCTTCCCACAAGCCTGCACGATATCAGTGTGTACCACAGCCCCGTACTTACGCGCAAGTTTTACAACTTCCTGAACCGGTTGTATCGTCCCCACTTCGTTGTTAGCCAACATGACAGAAACCAAGGCCTTTTTCCCGCCAAGCGAGCTCAAAATGCCATCTAAAGCATCAAGAGATACTACTCCCGAACCATTGACTGGAATCACCATGGGATCCGTCGCCGCGTTCATCACGGAAGGGTGCTCAATGGCGGAGATAATATGCACGTATCCGGCGCTACTCCTGAAAACCAAATTGTTCGCCTCGGTGCCAGAGGAGGTAAATACTACATCATACCCCGCAGCATCGAGCTTGTTGACAACCGTTCTGCGCGCATCCTCAATAACCCCCCTGGTCTTTTGTCCCAATCTATGCACCGAGGACGGATTATAAAAGCCTCCAAACAGCAGCTCATTACCCAGTTTGTGTCGTACCTGTGCGCTCACTGCGGCAGTTGCGTTGTAATCTGCATATATATAGCCGTCATCGCTGTTTACGACCCTGAGATTGTTGTTGAACACATCCAAAATGGAAGTATTCTTCAGATAGTGCATGACATACCTCTCGATGCCATCCCACAAATTGTGGCTGTTACACCTTACGCCAGGAAACGGCAAGCAACCCCCGCGTTCGCTCCCGCATCTGACCATTCTGACTTTATCCCCAACAGAGTCCAGTAGTAAATCCAGCGTTATATGCTCGGGGGGCATTCCAAGAGAGTATCCCCCACCCGGTCCTCTAGTCGATTTTACTAGCCCCTTGTTTTTCAGAGATGTTATCACCCTCTCCAAATAACCCTCAGAGAGGGATTGCTTGTCGGCTATGGAGGAGGCTCTTTTCGGCTTGAATGCACCGCCCGGCTGCCCCTGGTTGAGCAACCCTACCATGAACATCACAGCGTAACGTAACCTTGTGGTCATCAACATGGTAGCCTCACTCTAAACGCGCGTAGTGGCAAAAGCAACAACTGGAGCTAGGTGAAGGATTAAAAAAACCCTTGGTAAGAAGGAACTTTTTAGTTAGCATCTTCACGGTGTACAGTGATAGTGGATAATATACCCCGTGTCAAGTGGGTTTTTCCTGCAAGATGGCTGTGGCGGTATGGTAGAGGTCTGGTAGGTAGGAATGCGAGAGGTTTTTTTTAATGGGCCCGCGGGCAAAATAGAGGGACGATATACAGGAAGCAGGGATGCTGACGCCCCTTTGGTGCTGATACTTCATCCCCACCCGCAGTACGGTGGGAGCATGGACAACAAGATAGTATACAACCTCTACAGGGTATTTGCCGTGAACGGCTTTTCCGTCCTTCGGATAAACTTTCGTGGCATTGGCAAGTCTGCGGGTGTTTTTGACAAGGGCGTGGGAGAACTTAGTGACGCCGCAACAGCTGCGGATTGGCTCCAGAACAACAGTCCTTCGGTTTCATCGTTTTGGGTTGCGGGTTTTTCCTTTGGAGCGTGGGTGGCTATGCAACTTATGATGCGCAGGCCAGAAGTTGACGGGTTTGTTGCGGTATCTCCGCCAGCAAACAGATATGATTTTTCGTTTCTTTCGCCCTGCCCTGTCCCTGGGTTGATAATTCAGGGGGATAATGACAGTATAGCTGAGGAAGCGGCGGTTTCTCAACTCGCGTCAAGGTTGAGCGCCTCTATTAAGAGTGAGCATATGCAGTATTACGTCGTGGAAAGGGCAGACCACTTTTTCCGTGATCATATCAGCCAACTCAACGAGGTGGTTGATGCATATATAAAGTCCAGAATGTCAGCTGGAGGCGAGCAGGCGTTTTCTGATAAGAAGATCAAGGGCAAGCATCCTGTGTACGCTGGGTAGTGTAGGGTTCGCGGTACATTCCTGCCGCATTTCGCTGTAAACCAAGAGGCACGGGCGGTCGCTTTTGCTACATCTCAGCAGTTTTTTACCCAGGTTCGGCTTTTGTCTTGCACATGCTGGAAGTGTAGGACTTGTTGGGCGTATGTGCGTTAAGGCCCAGAGCATCTGTGCTGCCACGGTGCACGCAGCGGCCGATACATCCTTTAAACATGCAAGAGAGACGGGTTTCATACGCGTTACACGTTCACCGCGTCTAGCGCCGGCCAACTTGCGGCATACGGATTTCCCAGAGTGACGACGCGGTGGTTGAAGGCGGGAATTTTGTATTGTACAATCTCGCTTGTTTCATAGGAAAAGCAGTGGTGCACAGTTCCTGGCCCTTCAAAGAAGCGGAGAGAATTCTCCAAGCATTTGGCGAAGAACGAGAGGTAATCTTGTCCGTCGGGTATGGGCCCTCCGGGCTACCACATATTGGAACCTTAGGTGAAGTTGTGCGAACCACGTTCGTGGCTAACGCATTGCGTGAGATTTCACCAAACACTTCAACTAAGATCTTAGCGTTTTCGGACGACATGGATGGGCTGCGCAAGGTTCCGGAAAACATTCCACAATATGACATGGTAGCTGAATGTCTAGGCAGGCCGCTAACATCTATCCCAGATCCATTCGGTACCCATCAGAGCTATGGGCACCACATGAACCACATATTTTGTGAGTTCCTCGATAGGTTCGGAGTTGAATATGAACTCAAAAGCGCCACCGAGTGCTACAAATCTGGGGTATACGATTCTGTACTGCTAAAGTTATTGCAAAATTACGACGAAGCGACCAAAGTACTGCTCGCCACGGTCGGGGAAGAGCG
>NZ_AFMS01000148.1 GCF_000215485.1 Anaplasma marginale str. Florida | reverse complement strand
TTTTGCGCTTCCGTTAACAACCCTCTGAACGTCGAACGAAAAGCCGAATATGCGCAGATGGCGCAATGCTACAATTGACATCATCAACACTGGCAAGGAACGCATCTACCCACTCACCGAGGCGGGCGGCAAACCAATACTCCCTTCTTGCTGAATGCACGGCAACTGCAGCGGTTCTGCAAGAAGTGCGGTTTGCACCCCCCGATTTGTGGTAGCAACGATGCGCTGTGCTCCCTGTGAAGGACTTCGTCCTGATTGGGGCAGAGCTCCTTCTACATGACATATCTACACCGTGTCAGTTAAAGGTAGGGTAGCGGTTTACCTAGACCAACCAGAAGACTGCTGTTGCTGCTGTTCTCCCTGTGCAATCTGGGTCTCCTGCTGATTGAGGGACTGCATCTTCCCATCTGCAGAAGCCTCATTTACAGCAGCAGCAAGACCTTCAGCTGCCTGCTCGAGTTCCTCTTGATTAATGCCTTCCACGCCCTTGGCTTCAGGGGTAG
>NZ_AFMS01000149.1 GCF_000215485.1 Anaplasma marginale str. Florida | reverse complement strand
GTGAGATTGCTCATGACGTTACCAGGCTGTGCATTATAGCTTGTGCCGCCGGTGCAGGGTTGTGCGCATTGGTCGCTTGCCTAACCACGCTCGCTACCGTTGTTTCTAGGGCCTGCGATAAGCATTGCTTGCGCGGAGACAATGATTCGTCATGTAGTAGCACGGAAAATGTTTTTAGATCTGTTTCAGGCTCTTCCTCTTCTTCTTATATACAATACCCTTCTTCCTCGCAAGACTCTTCCGTGGAGCAAGCACGTGCTCGCAGTGTGAATGAGCAAAGCCCACTTGTTGCAGATGATGCCCCGACTGCTGTGTCCCAGACATGTAGAATGCGGAAGGAGAGTGAGCGAAAGGTTATAGTCATCAGTGCCACACCTGCAGTGAGCCAAGAGCGCTATTCTAGTAGTGAGTCAAGTGGTAGATGATAGCCTGGAAATCACCTGCCCGTGAATTGGGCGGAAAAATTTGCCCACTGCGGCGTCTCTGTAAATAAGGTAGTGCAGACACATGCTGTTCGCAATGATGATACGTCATCCTCAGATATGGACGCCTATGCTCTGTGTAGCCGCCGTATGCGTGGGCGAGGTATATAATCACCGAAGAATACGCTGTCAGAGAATGAAAAGACGTCACCAAGATTTTACCACCTATCTTCAACACCTCAGCTGCTGTTT
>NZ_AFMS01000150.1 GCF_000215485.1 Anaplasma marginale str. Florida | reverse complement strand
CGCTCTCCATTTCCAAGATTGAAGCATTACCCGCTGAAGAGTCTTCCCCTTCCATCTTCATCATCAGCTCCATCACCGCCCACATCACTATCTCCGGGTTCCGCCATCTCTTGCTCCCCGTATTCTCCTCCTTCCTCAAATTCCTGTCGAGGAGCACCCCCCCTATAATTTGCGTCCAGATCTATCAGGTCTCTGAGCATTACCTGCTGATTTACCAGGTCATCCCTCCATGACATAAAAGTGCGCAGTACCAGCGGAGCCTCGATCAGAGACCGCAACATATTAATTTTTTCCGACTTAATCCTCTTTGCGATTTCTATTTCCCCCTCTCTGGAGAGCAACTCTACCGAGCTCATTTCGCACAGGTACATGCGTATAGGATCATCAGTTTGGCCGAAATCTAAAGACCGCATTCCGGCCTCATCCTCTTCGTCTTTCGCTGCGTTTTCCTCAGAAACTACAGCGTCGGCCTCTTCTTCATCGCTCTGTTCTAGCACGCCTATTCCAGAGTCCTGCAGCAGGGATATGGTTTCATCGATGCTTTCAGAAGAAACGACGTCATCATCTGACAGCGCATCGCTTATGTCGTCAAAGGTAATTACTCCACCCTGCTTAATGCCTTTAGTTATGAGATTTTTGACAAGTTCTTTATCCATTACGAATCCCACAAAGGAAAACCAAACAATCAGCGGGCAATCCAA
>NZ_AFMS01000151.1 GCF_000215485.1 Anaplasma marginale str. Florida | reverse complement strand
GCTTCTCTTGGGCCCTCCAGACTTCTTTTTGTTGTACTTCTGCTTGCTGTAGTTGAATATTTTGCATATCGGGAACTCTCCCTCGCTGACTACCTCAACCAGGTCTAGCTCAGCTTCCCGAGCCATGGCGATAGCCTCGTCTATGTCGACTACACCAACCATAGAACCTTTCTCATCAACGAGTCTAACTTTCCTGGCTATTATTAATTCGTTAATTCTCGGCCCTTTTCTCTCCACTTTTAACCCATGAACCCAAACTAAAGAAGCTAGCGCATGCTAACACAAGTCAACAGCGTTTTCAACGCTTTACCAGCCGCCATTCGACAAGTCTCACCCGACCCGTAGCGCCTTACGGACACACAACGGTCACCTGCTTCGCTTTTCCCCACCACCCATACTATTGGTACTTTGTTAAAAATGGCTTTACGTATTTTGTGACTTATGTTTTCCTCTGCTGCGTTCAATTCTACTCGCACATTTTCCTGCGATGCCATTTCTGCCAGGTCCCTTGCATATTCTGCTACCTCCCCACTTACGGTGAGTATTTCTAGCTGCACTGGGGCGAGCCACGCAGGAATATTGCCTGCGTAATGCTCGATTAGAATGCCGATAAACCTCTCAATAGTTCCCAAAACAGCCCGGTGTATAATTACTGGAATGTGTTTTTTCCCGTCCTCGCCTATATAATATGCACCCAGTCTGTCGGGTAGTACGAAATCCAGCTGTACAGTGCCGCACTGCCACTCCCTACCTATTGAATCTTTGAGGGTAAACTCTAACTTAGGGCCGTAGAAGGCCCCCTCTCCCTTATTGATTGTATATTGCACTCCCAATGCATTCATGGGCTCCATTAGAGATTGCTCAGATCTATCCCATATCTCATCAGACCCTATTCTGTTTTCTGGACGATCTGAGAGTTTTACTGTGACGCTATCGAAACCAAAATCCTTGTATACCTCCATGAGTAGCTCATAAAATCGCAGCACTTCGTCTCTGACCTGCTCATGCGTGCAGAATATGTGTGCGTCATCTTGTGTAAATCCCCGAACTCTCATAAGCCCGTAAAGCGAACCCGAGGGCTCGTTTCTGTGGCACATGCCAAATTCCGCCATACGGATAGGTAGCTCCTTGTAACTTCTTATCTTTGATTTGAATATCTGTACGTGGCATGGGCAGTTCATCGGTTTTATAGCGAGTTCTTTCTTGTCGTCCTCCACTACGAACATGTTTTCTTTAAACTTCTCCCAATGGCCTGACTTTTCCCACAGCTTTCTGTCGAGCATTATCGGAGTTTTTACCTCAAGATACCCGTGCTTCTTGAGTTTGCACCTTATGTATTCTTCGATTATGCGGTATATCACCCACCCTTTGTCGTGCCAGAACACCTGACCGAGCGCTTCATTTTGTATGTGAAACCATCCCAAATCTTTAGCTATTTTTCTATGATCTCTCTTTTCTGCTTCTTGCATGTTGTGAATGTAGGACGCAAGCGCTTCGCTGCTATGCCATGCGGTGCCATAAACTCGCTGCAACATCTTGTTTTTTTGGTCTCCAAGCCAATATGCCCCGGAAATTTTGGTGAGCTTAAATGCTTTGACGTACCTAGCAGATGGGGCATGTGGCCCCCTACAAAGATCCACGAACTCTCCGTGTTTGTAGACAGTTATCTCCTCGCCTAAGGGAACTTTGGATAGGATTTCTAATTTGTAGTGCTCGCCCAAATCTTCGAAGAATTTTATCGCGCGTTCCCTGGGCCAAACTTCCCTAACAAACCTTTCGTCTTTGGCAATAATGTCTGACATCTTTCTCTCTATGGCCTCAAAGTCTTTCTCAGACAGGCTATGGGAGAGGTCAAAGTCATAATAGAATCCATTCTCGATGGTGGGGCCTATTGCCAGCTTAGTATCAGGGAAGATCTCTCTTACTGCCCTAGCCATGATGTGAGCCGCGTCATGCCTGATTATATCCATTCCAGTGTTGCTTTCTATTGTTACCGGGTCAACAGAGCCATCTTTGCTTATTGGGGTTGCTAGATCTTGTAAATTTCCATCAACAAATAGCGCAACTATAGACCCTGCTATTTCAGGGAACATGGCCGATGCCACCTCGGAACCCGTGACATGCTTGTGAAACGCCGCCGCTGTCTTGTTGGGAAAAGAGGTGGTAATGTTTATCATAGGCGGTGATTTCCATAGGGAGCCGCACTATAATAATTCCATTTTAGGTCTGTAGCGAGCTTTATATGCTGATTCCAGAAGCCTTAATTGCAGAGGCGGCCGTGTGTATACAGCGCTTGCAACGGCAGAGCTTAAAGGTCTCTTTTGCCGAATCCTGTACGGGGGGGTTGCTGGCATTCGTTTTTTCGTGTGTACCCGGGGTTTCTAGCGTTCTTTTTTCTTCCGTCGTAACCTATGCAACACGCTCGAAGCACTTTCTGCTTGGGGTTCCACAACAAGAAATAGATAAATACGGTGTTGTAAGCGAGGAAATTGCCGGTATGATGGCTGAAAATGTACTAAAAACACTAGAGGATGTTGATATAGCAGTCTCGATAACTGGTATAGCCGGTGCTACCGCCCATTTTACAAACCAAGCCCCTGCTGCTACAGAGCCAGAAACCGGAGTTGTTCATATAGGGCTCGCTAAACGAGGCTCAAAGGTGCAAACATTTCGGTATGACTGGAACCACCTCTCACGGTTTGAAGTCCAAAAAGCGGTAGTACAAAAAGCTATAGGCCTCCTAACACTGGCAGCGTCCAGCAGCTGAGTGCAGCTAGGATGCTGAGGCAGAACGCTGGCTAGCAATACGCTTCTTGCGGGTATCCCCAGCCTCTTTAATTCTTGCCGCCTTTCCGAAGAGTTTGAGCATGTAATACAGTTTAGCCCTGCGCACCCTACCGTACCGCACTACCTCCATGGACTTTATGTTTGGGGAATGCAGGAAGACCTGTAACTGTATGCTTTCATTGTAGCTTATCTTGCGCAGAACGAACGACGAATGCAGGCCTCTATTGCGCTTTTTGATGCACACTCCCTCAAAAGTCTGAACCCTCCAGTTCACTCCGTCAAAAACGTTTATTCCTACCTTAACAGTGTCTCCAGGGAGGAAATGAGGCCTTTCAACTCCAGAAAGTGACTCTATCTGTCTTTTATTGAACTCTTCTAGTACGCTACTCATTTGAACTCCCTTCTTCTTCTCCGCCGCAATCCTTCAGCAAATCTGGACGCCTGCGTTCCGTAATGATCCTGGACATCTTACACCTCCAAAGCTCAGTTTCCTTATGGTTTCCTCTGAGAAGAACATCAGGAACCGAGACCCCCTTCCAACTGGCAGGCCTTGTATACTGAGGGTACTCCAGCCCACAGTCAAAGCTCTCACGAGTAAGACTGTCTTTGTTGCCGATTACCCCGGTGACCATTCTAACACAAGAGTCAATCACGACCATGGCCGCCAGCTCTCCGCCGGAAATCACATAGTCGCCTATGCTGACCTCCTGGAAGTTATAAACGTCGACAACCCTCTCGTCAATACCTTCGAAACGCCCACAGAGTAAAGTTATATTGCCAAAATGGACAATCTGTCTAGACATATCTTGAGTGAACTGCTTTCCCTTCGGGGAAGTGTAGACCAATCTGGTGTCAGGATGTGCCTCCAGCACGCTATCTATGCACCTACCAAGCACATCAGCCTTCATCAGCATTCCCGGGCCACCGCCGTACGGCTTGTCATCAACTGTTGAGTGTTTGTCGCTGGCAAATGACCGAATGTCAACCACATTCAGAGACCATAAGCCCTTCCTTAGCGCGTTACCTACTGTAGAATATCCAAGAGGACCCGGGAACATATCTGGAAAGATGGTCAAGACGTTGAAAATCATCTGCTACCCACACCAATAACTTCAGGTGGAACAACGATAACAACTCTGCGCTCCACGTCTACCACTGGGAAAGTTGACCGCGAGAAAGGGACCATCACTACCTTACCTGTGCTTGTAGACAGCTCTATAATGTCGCACGACCCAAAATTGAGTATGGCCGAGATAACTCCATAGGCTGTGCCATCTTCGAGTTTGGCATCCATCCCGATGAGTTCGTTCTCGTAGAATTCGTCTTCCTGCAGCCTCGGTAAACTAGATCTGCTGACGTAGAGGCGTTTACCGCGCAGCTTTTCTGATTCTGTCCTTGAGCTAAGCCCGTCAAATTTTGCTATTACGCTATCCGCCCCCAGCACTGACACTACTGTTACGTTAAAACAATTGTGCCCGTCAGTTAGCGGGCCATACGCTGATATATGAGATGGATCTTCAGTAAACGTTCTAACCTTCACGAGTCCCATGACCCCATGTGGAGCGCGCACCACGCCCAGGAGCACCATATCACCGCGAACCATGATTTTTAGGTGTATACACAATGCTGGAATTTTACATCCTAAGCATGCCGCCAGCAATCCTAAAACGCCTAAAGTTTGTCCAGCATTTTGAAAAAGTCCTCACACTTTTCCTCGCTGGTAAAGTTTATAGTGAGCTTCTTGCCGCTTTTCCTCACCCTAACCTCAGTATCCAGCCTGCCGGGCAGGAAGCTCTCAATGCGCATGGTGGTGGCCTGCACAATGTCTGTGTGGTTTTGCAGGTCCTTCACCATGGCCTCAGTTTCTCTCACACTCATGCCTGAAGATAAAATCCTCTCGGCCAACTCTTCAGGATTTTCTGCGCCCAACAGGCATCTTGCGTGGCCGAAAGATATGGACCTGTCGCTTATCATGCGCTTTACAGAATCTGGTAGCGTAAGGATGCGTAGTATATTGGTTATGTGGCTCCTGCTTCTACCGAGTATCGCAGCCAAGCTTTCGTGTGTATGGTTAAATTCGTCGATGAGCTTCTTGTATGACTCAGCCTCCTCTAGTGCTGTCAAGTCCTCCCGCTGGATATTCTCGATTACCGAGATCTCCAGACACTTGCTATCGCTAACGTTCCTGACGATTACGGGTACGTCTACAAGCTTTGCCGCTATGCTTGCTCTCCACCTGCGCTCTCCAGCTATGATTTCGTACCTATCCCCCACAGCGTCCTTTCTTACAATAATTGGCTGGATAAGCCCGTTGCGGGCGATAGAGCTAGCCAACTCCTTAATGGCTGCCTGATCAAATTTCCGCCTCGGTTGAAATCTTCCTGGATGTAACATGTTTACCCTAATGCGCGTTGGGGCCTCCATGGTTAAAGTAGCCGCATCGCCCTCACTTTCTTCTCCAATTAGCTCCAGAATTCCTTTACCTAAGGATCTCTTCATTGCTTTTGCTCCAAAACTTCGCCCTCTGCACGAAATGCCTGCACTCTATTTTGCTGCTCTAGTATTTCTTTTGCCAAATATATGTAAGACTGCGAACCCGGGCACTTATAGTCATAGATTATTGCCGGCTTTCCGTGCGATGGGGCTTCAGATAGCCGAACGTTTCTTGGTATTACAGTTTTATATACATTCTCGCGTAGATGCTCCCTGATGTTTTCCTCTACCTGCTCACTCAGATTGTTTCTGCGATCATACATCGTGAGTAAAATGCCCTCGATAGTCAGAGAGGGATTTAGGCGCTTTTTGACGAGATTTACGGTTTTCATTAAGTGTTTTAGCCCTTCCAGTGCGAAGAACTCACATTGCATGGGGATGATCACGGAATGCGCTGCGGCCAATGCGTTTATAGTGAGCAAGCCAAGTGACGGAGGACAATCTACAAATACGTACTGATACTCCGCAGTGTGTAGTAGGCAATTTTTCAGTACAAACTCCCTGGACTCCATCTGTGCAAGCCCCAACTCTGCCGCAGACAGATCAATAGTAGAAGGTACGATGGATAGATTGGGTATACAGGTACTTCTAATCGCTTCTGTAATCGGATGGTTATCGACCAAGACCCTGTAAATGTCCGGCGATCTTGAAGAGTACGGTATGCCCAGCCCGCTACTGCTGTTGCCCTGCGGATCAAGGTCTACCATTAGGGTCGACTTCCCGACAACAGCGAACGCCGTTGCCAAGTTTATGCTAGTTGTAGTCTTACCAACGCCGCCTTTCTGATTTACAACCGCAAAAACCTTAGCCATTGACAATACCGTCCACTGCTCGGATTATACGTGAGTGGCTGGCATTGTCACCCTAAATTTTGGTAGGCTTGTCGGCATGCTATGTTTCACGTGGAACATATGGATTGCGTATTCCAAGCTTGGCAAGTAGCCCCACTTCCAATGCCTGCATTGTGATTGCCTCTTCGGGTTCCTCGTGGTCGTATCCCAATATATGCAACATTCCGTGTATCAGCATATGAAAGAAATGCGACCTGACAGCCACGTCCATTTCCAGCGATTCTTCCGCTATCCGTTCCATGGACAAATATATTTCTCCCAAACAGCAGCCTGGAGATAGTTTTTCATAACTGAAGGAAAGGACATTGGTGGCTTTGTGGATTCCCCTGTACTGGGAATTGAGCTCGAGGAGTAGTGCGTCATTGGCCAAAACAACAAAAACTTTTGGGTCATACTTGGTAATGTCTAACTCTGATAAACAAAACCTGATCACACGTTTCGCGGAGGTTTTGGGCTTACCAACCAATTTGTACCACCCTCGTGTGTGTATATTAACTTCAATCATGTGATGCTACACGCGTGTGGTGTTTATACTGCGCAGCAAGGCCTCTTTCCCGCGTATAGCTCGGTGCGCAAAAGTGCTTACTGCCTGTGGAGTGCCACGTTCCCAGATGCGGACGATTAGTTGTTGCTGCCGATGATGCGCATGAAGTGCGGCGTGCCAAATGTATGAACCACTGCCATGTATGAATATAATACGAGTATGCGTTGATTGATGTTCCAAATTCCATTTCGGCTTGACTACAAAATCCTTCCTCCCTGCCGGCACCTCTTTACTATACAACTCCATCTGGTGGGCGAATTTCTGCGCCCGCGCCATCACGGGACCAGACGCTGCCACACCCTTTCGTTGTTGGCAGATTTGCCACTGCCCAATGTTTTCACAATTTTTCCTTTTTTCTGAGGAATGCCGGTACGTCGAATGATTCACCCCAGTTAAATGTACCGGATTTTTGAGGCGGCTGCTGTTTTTCCGCGGCAGCATGCGCATCAGCCATGGCATCCTCCTCAGGAAGACTAGGCTTGTAATAGGCCATGGTGCTGCCATTCTCGGGATTGAGCGAGCTTAGTTCACTATCGAAATCAAAATCGCTGATTCGCTGCGGCTGTTGTTGCTCGACACTATGGGGCCTTTGCGCGGGGCGCACACTGTCGATACCAGTGGCAAGAACAGAGACTCTAATCTTCCCGCTGCTTTCCTCGTTGAACGTGGAGCCAAATATGATGTTGGCATTATCATCGACTTCTTCCCTGATTCTGTTCGCGGCCGCGTCCACTTCAAACAAAGTAAGGTCCAGGCCCCCAGTGATATTTATCAAGATCCCCCTGGCGCCCTTCATGGAAATATTATCAAGAAGGGGGTTGGAGATCGCGGCTTCTGCGGCGATTACAGCTCGATGCTCTCCCTCTGCCTCTCCAGTTCCCATCATTGCCTTGCCCATTTCGCTCATCACAACTTTTATGTCGGCAAAATCGAGGTTGATCAACCCAGGCATCACCATAAGGTCAGTTATGCCTCTTACTCCCGTATGAAGCACCGTATCCGCGAGCTTGAACGCGTCCGCGAAGGTGGTATTCTCGTTTGCGATCCTAAACAAGTTCTGGTTCGGGATTATTATAAGAGTGTCTACATACCGCTGAAGTTCTTCCAGCCCCAAGTCGGCGGTTTTCATCCTATGTGCACCCTCAAAGTGGAACGGCTTGGTTACCACTCCTACAGTCAGGATTTTGTTTTCCTTGGCAGCCTTAGCAATCACGGGTGCGGCGCCTGTACCTGTGCCGCCCCCCATACCCGCTGTTATAAATAGCATGTTGCTGTCGGCAATTTCTCCCATGATCTCGTCTATGGACTCCTCAGCGGCGCCCCTTCCAACTTCTGGTAGGGAGCCAGCGCCTAGCCCCTTCGTTAGGTTGATCCCGAGCTGAATTTTCTTTTCTGACAGAGAGCAATCAAGCGCTTGGGCGTCTGTGTTGGCAACTATAAAGTTGACCCCCTGAAGGCACGACTGTATCATGTTGTTTACTGCATTACCGCCAGCGCCACCAACGCCCAGAACTGTGATTCTGGGCCGTACTGCAGATACGGATTGGTGGTCAGGCAAGTAGACGTTCAACGACATTGGCATATGAAACAAAAAGCCAGCCCGAATGCTACTACTTTCGCGAGTTCATGTAAACCCTTAAAGTTGGCCTGCAAACGGGCACAGATCCCTTTTGAAACGTTTTTTAAGGCTTTGTAAATATGGTGGCTGCGTCATAAAACGTGCCGGAGCCCCGTGGTTCCACCAAGGAATGGCTCAACTCCAGAGAGTTGCGGGTTTTGTTTTGCTGCACAATTACTCTAACATGGCTGCAGGGCCGGGCTTTGTATGATAACTACCATAATGAGCCGTTTACAACCTTGACTTTTGTTTTCTAAATGGTTAAAGCAGGGGCAGCATGGTTGAGTCGTAACGTGATTGCGGATGCACCGCATGGTTGTGGTGCTTGGGCGCGTGCGGCGGGCCCTGTTGGTGATCAGAGAGGGTTGAAAGGGATGGCTTTGCGGTGGAGGCTCGCCGTTATAACCTTGGCGGTGTGTTTTTTATGTTTGTTGCATGCAGAGGTGTGCTCTGCTGCAGGGTTTTACGCTTCTATGGGGTATCGGCCTGCGCTTCAGAATATTGGTAGGCTTGCAATGTCAATGGATGGGCGCACTGCTGATGTTTTTGCGCCGGGTCTGGATACATGTTGCGGTCCTCTGGAGGCGCGTGAAGTTGATAGCCGCATGATAGAAAAAATGCGGTCAGCAAGGGCCGCTTCAGTGACGTACTCTTCTGACTACACGGGTGTGTTTGGTGTTTTGGGTGCTGCTGACCGCGGCTTTAGGTTGGAATTTAAGGTTGCGAGGAGCTTTTTTGGTGCTATACGCACCAGGGGTGACGCCCTCATTGACCATAGGGATGTACTATTAGTCCAAGAAATACGCGAAACTGACGATGCCGCTGCCACAACAAATGCTGCTGCCACAACGAATGCTGCTGGTGCTGGCAGCAGTGCTGGCCAACAGCCGTCTACTGCGCCAGCGCCCGTAACCGATGGGCTGGTGGCGGTGCGTCACAAAGGCATTGGTAGCACTACTACCATGGTGAGCGTATGTTACGACGCCGATAGGCAATTCATAACGGCTCCGTTCGTGCCACACTTTTGTGTTGGATCTGGAATTGATGCTGTGGATCTGCTTGATATGACTAGAGCTGCTTTCTCCGTGGAAGGGAGCATTGGGTTCCATCAACAGGTGTCTCAGTCACTGCAGTTGGTAGTTAGCGCCTTTGTGCACAGAGTTTTAGATAGCACTTTTAACGATGTGCCTGTCGCTTACCAATGGGGTGCGTCTAGCAGGACCAGGGATGACCCCCGTCGTAGTTTAGATGTACGAGTTTCAGACGTGCATATAAGCTACCTAGGGGCAGAAATTGGGCTTAGGTGGTTCTTCTAGCGGCGTTATGTTGCCTTCTTGCTTCTCCTAAGTGCGCAGCCGCTTGGGTGTGTATGCGCGTATTTTCCTCTGCATTAGCTCTTGGTTAACGTTTTTGTTCTAGAAAGGCGCGCTGCAGCGCCGAGCATCGTTGAGAATTCTTTATAGTTGAGAGATTTCGAAATCGTGTGAGAGTTGCCGCTTCCGGCTAATTTTTAGGGGATAATTATGGGATCTATGATGAGGGCAACAAAAAAAGGCAGCATTTCCGTTCGAGTGTGGATATTCATCGCGGTTTTGCTTTTTCCTCCACAGGCCTTTTCCGCAAGCAATTGCCCGTTACGCAAATTCAGATCACAGGGGCGAGCGTACCTTATTGGCGCTTACAAAAGCAGCTTTCCCGATTTTGGTAATTTGAAGATAAGCGAAGGGCAGCTTTCTACGCCAGGAGTGGCAACAGTTGCGCAAATGAGCATGAATGGGAGCGTTATTGTTGATATACACAACCACAAAGCTTTTGGGCCGTATAGGCCGCCTTTTTACAATAGCGATTATCTGGAATTTGCTGGGGGTGTGGGCTACAGCGCTGGCCCCGTGAGACTGGAATTAGAGCGGTTTCACAGTGTGTTTGAGACAAAAGGCGGGGTTGGTTCGGTCAATAAGGACGATGCATGCAACATAGCGCTAGTCAGGGCTCAGACAATAATGCCAGGGAACTACGCAGTTGTGGAAAACAGGAAAATCGACGTATCCTCCGTAGCGCTGAACTTATGCTACGAACAGATACAAATTAGTGCTGCACTTGGATACGTATGTGTGGGCGTAAGCGGGAACAGGTTGAGTCTGCTAAACACTGGCGACGTTACTCATGGATATCAGGGCAAAATGGGTGTGGGAATTCCGATGACGCGGGGTGTGACGCTATTTATTGGTACATACTACCACATGCTTCACAGCAGCCGCTTTAGTTCCGTGGCACTTGTAGTACCTGAAAGATTTGATATCGTGCCCAAACCTGTGGCTGCTAAAGCCAATATGCGCATAGCTCACTTTGGAGGGGAATTTGGCGCTAGGTATATGTTTTAGCTCACTACAACCCTCAAACATCACTCCTCATTCTCTGCACTTTGCTACGTGCTCACCGCAGAGATTGCAGGTTATTGGCTCATGATTCTTTGAATGCACTTGACGCGTGTATACTACGGGAGTAAATACTTGGTGTACGATAGCCCGCTGTTATGGCGGGCTATCGTGCGTGGCTTTGTGTTGAGGGTTTCAGATGAGCTTTGTAAGGTTTCTTGCCGTATCTCTTGGTTGTGTTTTCTTGGCCTACTCGTCATCTGCAGTTTCTTTTTCCTTGGATGGCATAGCACGCGGTGTGGGCGGATTGTATATTGGGGGCATGTATAAGCCTGCCTCTCCTATTTTCGGTGACCTGGCATTTAAGGGTTCTTTCGACACTTCTTTTAGAACTGCGCCCCTGAATGCGCTGCCCATGCTGTGGTTTGCTGGACAAGATCAAGATGTGCGGCATGTGCGCCTAAATGGTGTTACTATCGCAGCAAACTCGTTTGACCCTTGGCCGGTGCTGGCGCGGGGCTCCGATTACCATAGTAGCGCGCATGGTGTTGCTGTGGTTTTGGGGTACCCTGTGGGCCAGGTTAGGGCTGAGCTGGAGCTGGCTAAGCAGAGCTTTGACGTAGGACGGGGGGGAGGCCCCGCGTCCGGCCACGATGAGGGTGTGGTGGGAGATCTGTACGCTTCTGAAGGCTATAGATACTCCGCCGTGCACATGAAGCTTTCTTCGGGGAAAGGGGCGCCTGCTACTCCTCCTGCCACTACTGATGGCGGCGATGCTAACGCTATGGTCATTGTGAAAAACGAAGGGGTACAGCTCTCCTCGGTGCTTGCTAGTTTGTGCAGGGATTTTAGTATCAGCTTGAATGAGAACATTCTGCCATATGTGTGTGCTGGGTTTGGTCTGGAAAAAGTAAGCATGTTCGACTCTGATGCTAAAAGGGTTTCTTACCAGGCGAAGATTGGTGCAAGTTATAAGTTTGGCAATAATGTTCACGGGTTTGCCAGCCTCTACTACCGCGCGCTTGCGGGCAATGGCGAGGTTATTCTTACACAGAGTGGTTACGAGGTTGTGAGGACTGACTGCTCCCGTCATACCGGCAGCAAGACCCATGCTAAGCTGCTACCTGTGAACTTGCCCATCGGTATGGACATAGCTTACTTCGGGCTAGAGGCTGGGCTGAGGCTTTCTCTCTAGGAGAGGAAATTGCCGGTGGTGGCGTGTTGTATGGCGCCACTAGGGTTTTGTTGGTGTTTTGCCGTGTATGTGGTAGCCTTGCCCGGGTGCCGTTTTCTCGCGGGTTGCTATGTCATTTGCGGGTCTTGGGGAGTTTGTAAGCTTCCTGGAGGCTAGAGGGTGTTTCGTCCATGTACAAGGGGAAGTATCCTCAGTTTTTGAAATTACAGAAATTCACAGAAGGTTGGTGGCAGCGCAGGGTCCGGCTGTGCTTTTCAAAAATGTGGTCACAGAACATGGGCCTTGCAGCATACCAGTCTTGGTTAACCTGTTCGGCACTGTTGAGAGGGTTGCACTTGGCCTTGGGGTCGAGCCTTGTGGTCTACGCGGTATAGGGGAGCTGCTGGCTTTTTTGAGGTCTCCTACTCCTCCAGAATCTTTTAGGGACCTACTAACTATGGTTCCCATGTTGCGTAATGTTGTTGCTGCGCGCACTAGGGTTGTCAAAAAGGCGCCGTGCCACGAAGTGATTATGGTTGGTGACGATGTAGACCTACGTAAGCTACCCATACAAACCTGTTGGCCTGGGGAGCCAGCTCCTCTTATAACATGGCCCATAGTTGTGACGCGCGGGCCGTCTGCGTCTCGTGAAGATAATTTCAACCTCGGTGTGTATCGCATGCAAGTTGTTAGCAAAAATTCCACAATCATGCGATGGCTAAGGCACCGAGGTGGGGCGCAACAGTATCGCAGATGGGTGAAAGAAGGCAGGGGGGATTTTCCCGCAGCTGTTGTCATAGGGTCTGACCCTGCAACCCTAATTTCTGCGGTCGCTCCCGTTCCTGATACCATCTCTGAGTACCAATTTGCTGGTATTTTGCGC
>NZ_AFMS01000152.1 GCF_000215485.1 Anaplasma marginale str. Florida | reverse complement strand
TTTCAGATTATTCCTCGCCCCTTTGCCATATCCAGTACTTGTTGTAAGATTAGCGCTGCAGATATCTTATCATCCACCTTCTGAGATGCTTTCCTGCGCAATCCGAGACTTTCAGTCGTTCTACTGGCCATCGCGGTAGTAAACCTTTCGTCGTGCAAGTAAACATAAACACCTGACTTTTTTATCAGCTTTTGCACAAAAGAGCGGACCACCGCGCACATCTCTCCCTCCATACCATCAAGCTGCAGTGGCAGGCCTACAACCGCTGCGCAAATCCCTTCCCTTTTTAAAATGGCGTTCAGCTCACCCAGATCTTGCCTCACGTTTCTCCTAAGGTACACGCTATGCGGCATCGCAATGGTCCCCGTACTATCGCTGACGGCAAGGCCAAACTTCTTCTCGCCGAAATCCAGCCCCAGAATTCTCCTATCGGCCCCCAACGCCCCAAAAAAACTCTCTATGCTGTCGCACAACATAACCAACCCTGCCACAGCCAAAGTACGACGTGGTGAGCCTCAGCTACGCGACACAAACCGTGTGACTATTGACACGCCAAGCATTCATCATAGTCAAAGTTGGTGATTTGCCGCTGCGGAGAGACCGCCTGCCCGACATGAACGTGGGACACCTTATCTGCCTTCTGTACTGACTTGGACCTTAAGTAGTAGAGGCTTTTTACCCCCTTCCTCCAGGCAAGAAAGTGTATTTTATGTAAGTACCGCTTATGTACGCCCGCGGGAAGGAAGATGTTGACCGACTGCGCCTGGCACACATACGGGGCTCTATCACTGCTATGCTCAACTATCCAGCGCTGATCCATCTCGTAAGCGGTCTTAGAAAAC
>NZ_AFMS01000153.1 GCF_000215485.1 Anaplasma marginale str. Florida | reverse complement strand
CCCAACTCCCGCTACTTGGAGCCTTTCCCCTGCTGTACTTATTGTGCTGAGGATTATTCAGGGATTATCATACGGTGCGGAGATAGGTGGCACTGTATTGATGGCCGAAAGCGTTGATAGGAGCAAGGTGAAGACGGTATGGGTGGCAAGGTTGACATTTTTTAGCGTCGGGATACTTCTAGGCACATTTGTGCTGAAGGCATGCGAGGCCACTTTTACGGAGGCCCAGATGCACGAGTGGGGGTGGAGAATTCCGTTTTTAGTTGCGGGTGCAGTTAGCTGTGTGCTTCCTTACCTCCGCTCTAAAATTCACGAAAGCCCAGATTATGTGAAATATAGAGCAACTGGGCGTAAGGAAAACATTCTCAAATCTCTACTGCAAAACGCTGGGGGAGTGCTGCTGGTGCTCATGATGAGCTCGCTTGCCTCTGGGTTTTTTTATCTATCCATGGTCTACATGGACTTGAGTCACAGGTCAAGTATCTGGGAGTATTCGGTTGTGTTATTACTTATGACACTTGCGAGCTATAGCAGCCTGCTTGTGTCTGATGCTAACAAGCGAAGGAGTTACTTTTTGGTCCTATTGGCCTTTATAATAGTTACGACGTATCCAATTGTACACTTCATCTATAAGGGTGACGTGACGGCCCTTATTGTGTACCACGTAATGCTTGGCACGTACATAGGATGGTGTATACCATTTGTTGTGCTAATTTTCCCGGTGGGTGCGCGGCAGACTTGTTTTTCGATTCCCTACAGTGCGGGGTACCTTGTGGGCGGGTTTTCCCCGGCGATTTGTCTGTGGTTTTCTCATGCTACCGGGTTCGATAATGCCCCAGCATTTTACCTGATCCTTTGCGCTGTTGCAGTTTTCGTTATGGTTGCGCTTTTCCTGCGAGTTGAAGGTGAATCATACAAGTTTGCATTTTCCAGAAGAAGGGGGGGGGGGAAGTAACAGCCCCGCACCGGAAGCTTATGGGCTGAAAGCACGCACCTGAGGTTTTATAGATGCGGGTGGTGATGCGTACGCCTAGCGCGTCTTGTGCGCTTTAACCGCGTGTAGCTTGGGTGGTCAAGGAGTGTGGATACCGTAGCGGCACAATGCCGGCCCTGCTACTTACAGCTTTTTCGTATTCTGCCAACACTTTTTCAAAATTGCCGCACAACCTCCAGTGGTTGCAACTTAGCTTTGCAATGAAGACGCCAGCACTGCTTTCCATGGGTTTTCAGCATTCCTGCTGCTTCTAATGAGGCATAAGTGATGCCACGCCCGGGCACCTGCACAGCTGGTTAGCGCCTAGATTAGCTCCTAATACGCTGGTTGCAGTCCAGCCACTCGCCGATGCTACGCCCCCTCAGAAGGGTATTTCATCCATATCTTCGTCCGCAAAACTGACCTCTTCAACGATGGCGTTCTCAGGTAGGCCAGCATCATCCACGCACATCCCAGGCTCCTCATGGGGACCTGCAGCGTTTTGCAATGCATCCTGGGTGGCGGCTCCACCTCCCCTAGGATCGAGCAAACAGAGCGCGGAGTTAAACCCCTGCAGCACTACCTCTGTAGTGTACCTATCGTTGCCGTTCTGGTCTGACCACTTCCTAGTGCGCAACGAGCCTTCTATATAGACCTTACTGCCCTTGCGTGCGCAGGTCTTCACAACGCGAACGAGCCCCTCACTGAACACGACTATGCTATGCCACTCCGTCTTTTCGGTGCGTGCCCCAGACGCCTTGTCTAGCCAGCTCTCAGAAGTTGCCAGGGAAAAACTTGCCATTTCTTTGCCATTTTGCATAACCCTGACGTCTGGGTCTTTCCCCAGATGCCCAATCAGGATCACCTTATTAACACCAAGCGAGGACATATATCCGAACCGAAGTACCAGAAGCGCGCACAATCTTAACCGTGTAAGGTATCCAGTTCAAGCTTTTGTTGTGGGTCCCACCCGTACGTCGGGGTCATAAGCGCGGTTGGCACGGATTATGCACCATAACGGGCGAAGTATAGATGGACGGAGTCTGCTAAATGTTATAAAACTGCAAGGTTTGTATTAGCCTTCTAGCTTGCGTGGAAAGCTCGTTGCTCAAGATAAAGCATAGAACACTTAGCAGTGTGGCAAGGGTCGTCGGTGAGGTGACCGATGTTGTCATGTCCTGGGTTGGCAACATAAGTAGCGATCTTGCCAGAAGCCAGGATATGGACAAGCTTCTTGGGAAAATGCAGGAGTGTGTTAGCCCGAAGGGTGGGGAAGTTAAGGCGAGGCACAATACTATATCCCTTGGAAATCTCTACCTGCACCTGTCTGATGTGGGCAAGGCCAAGTTTCTGCGTATGTTGAATGACCAGTTCAACTCTAGTAAGGAGGATATAAACCGCAAGATCAGTGCATACGTAAACAACAGCAACGCAGATCTCGAGGAAAAACTTAAGTTCGAGCTCATCTCCGTTCTGCTCTCTCCCAGGTTGGCCATTCTTAGGCAGTTTATGTCTCTG
>NZ_AFMS01000154.1 GCF_000215485.1 Anaplasma marginale str. Florida | reverse complement strand
TTAAGCTTCTTACTAACAGCTAGATCCTCTAGCCACTTGATCCTATTTATCTGTCTTCCCAGTTTTGCTATATCTCCACCCTCTAGGAGTGCGTTGATCTTGGCTAGTTTTTTCTCCAGTATCACTAACTCCCAGTCCTTTGTTTCTCCTACACCCAGCGCCACCAGTCCCAGGTCTAGTACTGCTCCAAAGAGCCCTTTGGCTTTTCGCTTCTCAGCCAGCTCCTTAGTTAGCTTAAGCTTTTCCTGCTCCAGCTCCTTCTTATGCTCCTCCAGTACCTTCTTCTGACTTTCCAGGCTCTTCCTATCTAGCTTACTTACCTTTTCTACCAGCTTCCTCTCCAATGCCACAGTTCTAGTTGTAAGCTGTAATACCTCCTGAAGTTCCAGTCCTCCAGCCTGCCGCTTCTCTGCCAGTGCCTTAACTTCCTTAATCTCAGCTAGCATCCCCAGCTGCTCTTCCAGCTCCAGTCTTATCTCCTTGAGCATCTGTACCAGCTCTGGCCCTTCCTTCAGCTCCCTTATCGCTGCTAGTTCTTCTAGCTTGCTCTTGAGATTTTGTAACAGCTTCTCCTGGCCCTCCACCTTCT
>NZ_AFMS01000155.1 GCF_000215485.1 Anaplasma marginale str. Florida | reverse complement strand
TTTCCAGCAACTCCGACTCCTTTCCAGTTTTGGTGAGTTCTCTTATTCCTGGGAAAAACGACACTTCCCCCTTTGCCGCCTTCACCTCCTCTATCTTCTTAGCCTCTAGCTTTCCTAGCTCTCCCTTTACCTCCTCTACCAACCCCTTTCCTGCCTTCATCTCCTCCAAGGCTCCCTTCTTCAACCTTCCTACTTCCCTCACCAGCTCTGACTTCTTTCCCTCCAGCGTCTTCAGCACCTCCTTCAGCCCCTTCTTGAGTTCGTCAGCATTTGCCTCCTCTATCGCTTTCTTCAGCCCCGCAGGATCCTCCCCCCTTCCTGCCAACTCCTTAAGCTTCTCCCTCATTTCCCGGAGCTCTTCTGCTGTCAACTGCGCCTCCTCTATCTTCTTCTCCAGCTCCTTCATCGACTCAAGCCGCTGCTTGACCAACTCCAGCTCTGCCAACTTTTCCAGTCTTTCCAATCCCAGCGCGCTCTTTAGTTCCCCCTCTATCTCATCAGCATTTAGGTGCTGTCCTTTACTTTCCGCCAACGTCCTAAGTTCCTGTG
>NZ_AFMS01000156.1 GCF_000215485.1 Anaplasma marginale str. Florida | reverse complement strand
ACTCTCCCACTTCTGTAGCAGTGCCTGTTCCTATGCTATGTGTTGTCAGTGCAACACCAGGAAAGCTTGGAGTGCTGTTCCAACTCCTATCTTTGTAATCTCCATAGCACCAGTGCACCTCCTTCCTCTCCCAACTCCCGCACTCACTTTGCCTATCAACTGTGGAGCTCTTACCACGTGGGGTGACCATAGATGGTAGAGGTGCCACATAGGTAATATAGGGTGAGCCCCACACCTGTGGAATCAAGGGGGCTGTGTGGTACCAAGTTGTGGGGACGAAGTCAAGTGATGCTGGTAAGTGAGGATCTGGGTTGGACTGTACCCCAGGAACAACATTAGGTGTTGGTAAACTTATGGCCACTGTATTGAGGGTAATACCAGTTAGTGCAAGGGTGGACGTAGAGGTTTTGGGAGAGTGGTGATGTTGCTAAAACTTAGATTCTTACTCATTGCTGTAGTATTAGCATTGGGTATCTTACATGGTGTACCTGCAGGGGCTAATACTCAGAATAATCAGGCTGCTAAGGATGACGATACAGCGACTGTTGTTATATGTAACGTTATACGGTTTGTGCAGAAGCTTGGGCTTCCT
>NZ_AFMS01000157.1 GCF_000215485.1 Anaplasma marginale str. Florida | reverse complement strand
ACTTACTAGCCCCTGCAGCAGCCCCTGCAGGTACACCATGTAAGATACCCAATGCTAATACTACAGCAATTAGTAAGAATCTAAGTTTTAGCAACATCACCACTCTCCCAAAACCTCTACGTCCACCCTTGCACTAACTGGTATTACCCTCAATACAGTGGCCATAAGCTTACCTATGGCTGTACATACAACCAGCATTACCATGGCAGGCCATGCAAGTGTGCCAAGCCATGACGCCAGAACCTAGTACCACCCCTGTCATGATGGGTAATCCCAGCTTCTGCACGAAGACAATGACGTCACAAATAACCTTGGTAGCTGTATCGTCAGCCTGAGTAGGCTGAGTACGAGGTTGAGGGTCAGCCCCTGTAGCAAGAGCAGTTTAAATACCTGAAGGCCGAGACAAGCCTGCTGGCCCCAGCTGGTACACCGCGGGGGAAGTTAATGCCGGAACTGCCACCCCCCGTAACGGGTGGCCGCTACCTAACTTCCACATAAACCTAAAGCTTTTAGTTTCCTATGCAATGCAGACCTTTCCATGCCAATAAATTCGGCAGTTTTGGACACGCTGCCACCGAATCTTGACAGCTGAGTCCTCAGGTAATGCCTTTCAAACTCTTCCCTAGCCTTTCTCAGAGGTGCAGAAACTATGTGAGTGAACACGTTGTTGATTGGCGAGCCGCTCACAATTTCCGCGGGGAGATCGTCTATAGTGATTATGTCCTTGGAAGATTGCATGATCAAAATCCACTCCAGAACATTGCGCAACTGGCGCAGGTTTCCTGGCCAACTGTAGGATTGCATGGCCACTATGGCGTCTTCACTAATGGGTCGGGGTGACAGCCCCATTTTCCTGCATATGCTGCGCATCATGTATTCACACACCTCAGGAATATCCACACAGTACTCGGAAAGAGATGGCACCCTAATAGGAAAGACTCCTAGCCTGTAGTAAAGGTCCTCGCAAAACCTTCCCAACTTCACCTCCTCCTCAATCACGCGAGAGGAAGATGCAATAACACGCGTGTCTATGGTAACAGGGTTTTTTCCATTCTCCCTGTATATCCTGCCTTCCTGAAGCAGTCGCATCAACCGCATCTGGGCGTCATACCGCAAATCCGTGACCTCATCTATGAACAAGGTACCGTGGTTCGCCTGCTCTATGATGCCGACACTGTGGGGCACAACATTGGGCAACGCCCCGTTACCGCTCTCGCTGCCGAAGATGTTTTCTAGGTAGCTACTTTCGGGCAAGATGGAAGGACAGAAGGGCACGAATGAGCTATTGCACCCCTTAAACTTCCGGTGCACAAACCTGGCGACTACTTCCTTTCCAGTGCCAGGAGCGCCGGTGATGAGTATACGACTGCAAGTAGATGCGGCTTTGCTGATCGTGCTCCTGAGGTTTTTGATCTGGGGTGAACTTCCCACGATTTCATAGTCCTCAAAAAGGGATCTGAGTTCGTAGTTTTCTCTTTTCAATCTGCCAGACTCAACAGCACGCTTCACCACCAATTTCAGCCTACTCTCGGTAAAAGGCTTTTCAATATAGTCGTAAGCACCTATATGCAAAGACTTCACGGCAGTGGCTATGTTTCCGTGGCCGCTAATCACTATGACGGGCAGGTGGGGATATCTATATCTGAGCTTTTCCAAAACACTTAGTCCGTCAATGTCAGACCCTTTCAGCCATATGTCCAGAAGCACAACATCCGGCTCCCGCTCATAAGCAAGCTTGATAGCTGTTAGTCCATCATGTGATATTTTGGTGACGTAATTATCGTCACTTAAAATATCCTGGACCATAGCCCTAAGATCTGCTTCATCATCCACAATCAGTACTTCCGGCGTATAAAACCTCTTAGCCCTAGACATAAACCCCACACTCTCTCAGATTAGCAAACATTCTACCTGGTACGGTAAAAATACGCTTAACCGGACACACGCTGACTACCAGGCAAATATTATCAGTCACACCCTAAGATATTTCCACACATGCGTATATTCAATCAAATAATGCAGGATGCCTGTAACTTATTCATAGCGTCCACAACATCTGCACGTAACATACCCGCCTGAAGGGGACATAGCGCCAGGCAAAAATTTTCAAAAATTCGACCACGCTTACTTCTTTATGAAGATTTTGTCTGGAATTCGCATGTCAACAACTTTCCACATCAGTAATTCTCCAGAAGATTTGTACAGCTGCGCTAGGTAATTCCACGCGGCTTGAGGATTATTTTCTGGCAGCTTAACCTGCAACCCACTGGAAAAGCCAACATCCCAACGCCTATTGCCAAGCCAGGAAAAAGACGAAACCATGGTACTGAGCATCCCCCCATTATTGAGCACTTCGCGCACAAAATGTAGCCCTTCCAGGGCCTCATCGCCATAAATTGACACTAAATTGTCAAGGCGCTCGTCAGAGTTCACAATCACATGTCCGGTGTTGTCAATTATTGAGTTCATCCCATGGTGACGCCAATTAGCAAAGGCCACGTATTCTTCAACCGTTATGCGCAATATACCATTGGCCAATTCTCTATGCACAGCAACTTCCTTTACCCAGGGACTGTGAGATTTTATTCGACTCCTAAGCGTGCGTAGTGACAGCAAAATTATCGAGCTGTCTTTGTTGATCATATTTAAAATCTCTGCCGTAGAAACTACGCTGTTACCCCTAATCACAACCTCCCTTGTGGAAAACCCTGCCTCAATGAGTGCGCTAGAAACCGCCGAGGAGAGGCCCCCTAACCATGACTTTATGCTAAAATCTGGCACGCCCCAACCGGCAACAAAAACCACCGCACCCACCACGAATATGCGCCTCACTACACGCATGCAAAGCGGTGCGCTGTGAGCTGCAATCGCGCGATTGCCGGCTGCATCTTTACACATGGCTTGGCTCACGGCTCACGGTTTTTCCCATAAGCTCATCAATGTATGCCCTACGGCTATCATCAATACCCAGCGCATCTTGTACTATCAGATCCACAACGTGGTCAAAGTTCAACCCACATCTTAGCCATAAAACTTCCGGCAGCGTCGAGGAAACAGTCATCCCAGGGTGGGTATTGATCTCCAGCAGCTTCAGCGCCTTGTTTGCTACATCGTACCTGAAATCTACCCTGGATAGAGTTTTGCACCCCAAGCACTGGTGCAGCTTTAACGCCCATTCCAGCGTTAAATTATATATGTCATAGGGAAGATTAGCCGGAAATATGTGCTCGCATAGCCCCTCTACATATTTCGCATCGTAGCTGTATATTCTACCCTCAAACAATAATTCCATGGTGCCAATTGCCCGGCCCAAAAATACAGCGGTTTGCACTTCTTGTCCGGACACATACTCCTCTACAATCATCCTGTCTTCTAGCGTATCGGCATGAGCCGAGAGATCTAAATATTCAGATTTGGAAAAAATCGCGTGCACCCCTATCGTCGAGCCACCACGCACGGGCTTAATTACAAATGGGTAAGGCAACACCTCCTTAGCAGATAGTAACTCCTCCTTTGTAAGCACGTCAAACTTCGGAAAGTCTATACCCAGAGACTTAAGCACATGTTTGGTAAGCACTTTGTCCATACCAACCGAGGATGCTGCAACATGAGAGTGCGTGCACGCAAGCCCAAGGATATCCAGCAACCCAGAAACACAGCCGTCCTCGCCCTGCACTCCGTGCAACGCGTTATAGACAAGATCTGGAGCCATGGCCAACAGTTGACCCACAGACTCCCTGTTCAAATCTAAAACAGTGGCATTGTACCCTAGCCTACCCAGAGCATCTGCAACTCTCTTCCCGCCTGCTAGAGATACCTCACGCTCAGGGGATGAGCCACCACACAGCACTGCAACCGACAGCATGCCCGCATTACGCGCGAGACTCACCGGCATAGAAAGCCCCCCATCCAGCTAAACCCCCCATCCAAGGCGCGCTGCAATAGCGCAAATAGCACAGACACACCGGCCATGGTAAAGCAAAACGCGGCACTATGCAAGGCAAGCACCTATAATATTTACTCGCACACGTCATGGAGACTTATGTGACAATACGTATTCAAAGTGGTCCCAGCAATCCCTCTCTAGGGTCTTTCCGTACACTTGGTTAATCTCAAGAATGCCGCAAGGTGAGGTAACGTTCACTTCTATAAGGCGGCCTCCTAAAATATCAATTCCAGCAAACAATATACCAACGCTGGACAGTAGCGTCCCCACATCGTGGCATATTTCACGCTCTCTATCCGAAAGCTCGGTTGCCTCAGGCGTCGCTCCCACTCTGAGGTTGGTTCTGATCTCACCCATAGCGGTAACTTTTCGCCGTACCGCCCCGATGGGTTTGCCGCCCAACAACACTACCCGCTTGTCGCTGCTTATGTCATCAATAAACTGCTGCGCAACCAAGGGTGCTTCGTAACGCTCAACCATCGCCGACGATATTGCGCCAACATCAGCCCTGCCGCAGATTCTGCATACACCATTGCCTCCATAATCGTACAGTGGCTTGAGCACTATATCTCCGTACTCTGCGTAGAAAGCACTTATCTCACTCACACTTTCGGTGATTAAGGTTGGGGGAATAAACTTAGGAAATGACAGCGGC
>NZ_AFMS01000158.1 GCF_000215485.1 Anaplasma marginale str. Florida | reverse complement strand
TGCTCAGCTATCTCTGTAAGCTCCTCTAGTGTCCTGAGTCTCAACCAATCTTTTAAACCCCAATTTCTTCAGCTCCCTTATGGCAGCTAGTGTTTCTAGTTTGCTCTTGAGCTTCTCAACTTTTGGCTCCCACTGTTCCTTCAGCGTGCTGACCCCTCGTATCTTCTCTATCAAGGTTTCCAGCTTCTTTATCGCCTTCTTGAGTTTATAGCCCCTTAACTCCTCCAGCTTCCCCTCTTTCTCCAGACTTTCCTTTGTCCTCAGAATAAACACTTCCCTTTTTGCCTTCTTCACCTCCTCCAACTTCCTAGCCTCTAGCTGCTTCAAGTCTTCCTGCCCCTTGATTTTCTCTATCTCCTGCTTTAGTTCCCCCATAGTTTCTAGCTTCCTCTCTAGGTCTACTAGCTCCTTACCCTTCAACCGCTTCAGTGTTTCCTTAACCTTGGACAATTCTCTCAATCTCTCTTCTGGTATTAGCTCATCCAACTGTCCTAGCTTTCTAAGCGCTCTTATCTCTTCTAGTTTACCTTCTGCCTTGCTTTGTGGATTATTCTCCCTACGTGTAACTTGAGTACTCTGCTGTGTTAGCACCTCCCTCTTTATCCCTTCTAGCAGCGCTGGTTCCACCTTCAGTTGCTCCAATGCTTCCCTTATCGCTGCTAGTTCTTCTAGCTTTTTCTTAAGATCCTTCACTAGCCCTACCTGACCCTGAAACCCTGTATTGCCACCCACCTTTGGCTCCAACTTCTTAGCCAGCTCCTCTAACTTCTTGACCAACGGACCCCTTAGTCCCTGACTGTCACCCACCCGCATTACCAGAGTCTTCACCTCCTCTATCTTCTTGGTCTCTGTGTCATTGTTGTGGAGCAATCCCAGGAAAATCTCCACTTCCTCCTTTGCCGCTTCCACCTCCTTCATCTTCTCAGCTTCTAGCCCCAATAATATTCGTGCCTCCAGCAGATCCAGCTGTCCACCCAATGCTCTAATCTTCTCAGTCAGCTGTAACCCCTCCTGAATCTCTAGTCCCCCAGCCTTCCGCTTCTCTGCCAATGCTCTAACTTCCTTAATCTCAGCTAGTACCCTGAGCCGTTCCTCTAGCCCCAATTCCTTCAGCTCCCTTATCGCTGCTAGTTCCTGCCCTACTCTTCCAATCCTGCGTAGCAACCACGTTTTGTCCAAATGCTCTGCAAGCTCTGAACCCTTTACCTTCTTCTTCACCTCCTCCAACTTCTCAGCTTCCAGCCTCTCCAAGTCTCTAAGCTTTCTGATTGCCTCCGGTCCCTTCAGTTTCCTTATTTCCTCTATCTCCTTCAGCTTCTTCTCCAGCTCCTCTAGTGAGGTGTATCCTGGCTGCTCCTCCAATATACTGAGCTTCTGTGTGGCTCTTTTCGCCACCTTCTCCAACTCCTCAGTCTCCAGTGTCTCAAGTTGCTCTAACCACTTAAGTTCTCCAAGTTCAGCTAATTTACTTACTTGCTTTGCTAGTTCATGTTGTAGCTTTTCTAATTCTTCTGGTCTGCTCAGTTCTTGTATAACTAGTCCTTCATCAACTCCTACCATCTCCCCAGCAAGTAATGTATCTCCATCTGAGATCTCTCTACTAAACATTGCCCTTACAGGACTAGCTGTTCCTCTTCCTATACTACCTACTACTTCCTTCTTTAATCTATGTACACCAGGAACGCTGGGGGTGCGAGTAGTACACAGAGGTGGGGGATCTGGGTGGCGTGGGAGAGTAGGGACTTGGGTGATGGTGTGGAGGAGAACTTTGACTGTACCCCAGGAACAACATTAGGTGGTTATAGATGGTAGCAATACCACAGTGGGATGAGCCTGAGAAGTCATGGGGTAGGAGATGAGGTTGGGTGACTAGTTGATATGGGAAAGCGGTGAGTGGTGTTGGTAAGCTTATGGCCACTGTATTGAGGGTAATACCAGTTAGTGCAAGGGTGGACGTAGAGGTTTTGGGAGAGTGGTGATGTTGCTAAAACTTAGATTCTTACTCATTGCTGGAGTATTAGCATTTGGTATCTTACATGGTGTACCTGCTGGGGCTGAGGCTGCTAAGGATGATGATACAGCGACTGTTGTTATATGCAATG
>NZ_AFMS01000159.1 GCF_000215485.1 Anaplasma marginale str. Florida | reverse complement strand
TCCCAGCCACACACTCTATCCGTTTGTCGTAAGGTCATGTGTGGGTCCCATGGCACCTGTGATTCGGGCGTTTTTTGGGCCCATAGTATAGCAGGGGTTATGTGGGCTAGTGGCATGGTGGCGCCGGATATGCTCCATGCTCTATCCATGGTATCGTAAGATCGTGTGTGGGCCCCATGGGCACTGTGGTTCAGGTGTTTTTGGGCCATGCGCGGCTAGTACAGAAGTAGTGATATCATGAAGGGAACGTAGAATATCCCTATTACGGTGCTAATCAGCAGCATAATTGCCGCGACATCTGGCTTATAACTTGTTGTGTGTGCCAATATCACCCCGGTGCTAGATATAGGTATAATTGCCAAAAGGATGAGTGCCTGATACACCTGACTGTCATACAGACGTGGTCCATTGCGGTCTAGAAAAATCAACAGCAGTGCAAGAAGTGGCCAGGCGACATATTTGATCAGCACTGTGAGCGCCATGAGCTTCCAGTTTATGGCAAAGTCCTTTATGTTTGCTACGGATATGCCCAGCAGCATTGTACCGAGGACCATATATGTGCTTGCAAGGTCTGTGGATACGCGCAGCAAGAACTCTGGTACGCGTACTTCGAAATGATTGCAGACCAAGGCTACGACCGCCGCGTGGAATATAGGCAAAGTGATAAGCTTTTTTAAACACTGCCGTGGCGTGTATAACCCACTAGTTGCGATGTAAAAGCCAAAGCTGTTTTCGAAGAACAGCATACCAACGTAGCACAGAAGGTATATGGAAACAGCACTCTCGTCAAACAGGGCTATTGCTACTGGCAAGCCAAAAAACCCCATGCTGGAGCTTCCGGAACTGAAGGCCAGCATATTTCTCATGTGATCTCTCAATACCAGTGATGACGCGCTGTATACTACAAGCGACATTGTGCAGCAGATGACGAACGTGATTACCGGCAGAAACACAAGTTCTGGTGTTATGTGTATCTTCAGTATGCCAAAGAACACCACTATGGGCCCAATGCAGTAGAACAGAAGTTTCCCTATTGTGGCGCAATCGAGCTTAACTACCCGACCAGCAACGAACCCGAGCAGGATTGCTACGTACGCAGGTAATACTTTAAGCATCAGGGTAAAGAACATACTAACACCCAAACTACAGGTCAAATAAGGACCACGCGTGCAGGTACTTTAACATAAGTCAGAACCCCCTAACAACAGATTAGTGTCCCAATGGGCGAATGAAAAGGCCTACAGCTCCCTATTCTTAAAAAAGTTTTCGGAATAAGATTTAGGTTTTTTCCTAGTAGCTTGGTCCTGTAGCACGACGTATAAAATGCCACGGGCCTTCGCGTAGGATATGGCATCTTCCTTATTTGGAAAGTGCAGCCTTACTTGCTGTGCTGTATCCTTAGAGCCCACCCATCCCATGAGAGAATCTCTGTACCGTGAACATGAAGGCTCAAACTCCATGCACCAGAAGTTTCTCCCATAAGCGCCAGATTGCATAACATTTCTAGCAGGCCTATGTATTTTTGCCACAGGTGTACGCGAACCGCCAGGCACTTGCAAGTACCGATGAAAAGGCTAAGATTGCAGCAGTGTAACAGGTATTCAGCAAATGTCTATTAATAGTGGGGGGAGGTTTGAAGAGGCAGTACGGGAGTTGGAGCGCATCGTAGAAGAACTTGAGCGTGGTGACGTATCCCTCGATAGAAGCGTCGAATTATACAATCGGGGCAGGGAGTTACATAAGTACTGTTATGAAGTTATCAAGGGAGTGACGCTCAAGATCGAATCTTTAGGCGAAGAGGATATTGAGTAATGGCGGCCCCGCAGCCCATGATTCCTAGGTGTGATGCGCGTTTTTTAATACACAAGTGTCCCCGCATAGGGAGCAGTGACTTAGGTTTCCAATGGTTGGTTCGGTCAGCAAGGTTGGGGTGGGGGCCCACCAACCCCGAATTTGATTGCGCTCAATTGGTTGCATGAGCTTTGAACACACACCGTACCCGCACATGCCTTTCCCGGATACGCGGTACGGGTTGAGCGGTGCCTAATAGGCGATTCCGGCTAGCCATGCCGGCTCAGATGTACTACGTAAAACCTGCGTATGCAACGACCAAGTATGCAATGACCAACATGGAACCCTGCTGCGGTCCCAAAGCTGCGAACGCGCCAGACTGGCCAAACCACCAGAGCGACAGCCGAGTGAGAAAAAGCGCCAACACGCAGCCCCCCAAAAGGACGCCCTTCTACTGCGTAGTACCTCCAACAGCGCTGTCTATCGCGCCTATGATCTGCTGCAGATTTGCGCCAACAACTCTTGATAACTCTTTCCCGTCGGAGAAAATTACCAAGGTAGGTACCGCACTCACCCCATATGAAACGGGAGTATCTTGATTGTTTTGGATGTTAAGCTTGTAGATCTTCAGCTTACCCTCGTACTTTTGTGCCAGCTTTTCCAGTTGAGGGGAAAGGGCCACGCAAGGCCCGCACCAAGGAGCCCAGAAGTCCACGAGCACCAGGCCGCTCCCGACGCAGACCTTCTCGGGAAAATCAGAATCACCCACCTCAGCAATGTTAGACATGACCCCCTCCAATAGGAAACCTACCCACGTCCCCTTCTGGATGTAGAGGATGTGCGGTACAGCTTCTCGTTAAACACGCAGGCAGTACTAGAACCATACCGTAGCGTAAAAGCCGGAGAGACGCGCTCCACCACCACATAGTCACCCACGATCCTAAAGTTCACGAGAGACTCATACCCCTCAGCGTCAACATTGAAAATAGACGGAAGGTCTCCGTTAACGTTGGAAAACTGCATGTATGTGAACTTGCGGTCATCAAACACCCTGATAGGGACGATATTCGCAGAACCAGCAGTATGGGACACGGAATAGTCAAAGTTCAGGCCCTTTTTGGCAACCTCAGGATCACTTAAGTCAGGCACGTCATTCTGGTATGTGGGAAAAGACACTCCGCCACCCAAGCCAGACGATGATGCCGCATCAACACTGTTTGCGGCCGGGTATACGAATCTGACCTCGTATGCCAACCTGGGATCATCCAAGCCGCTGGCCTCCTCAGCATGCAGCTCAAAGTAATACACACGCCTGTTTGTTATGATAGTGACGTTGGTATCTGCGTTGTCTCCCACGGGTTTGATGAACAACCTATTCCCCTTCGGTACCAACTGCCACCCAGTTGAATCCCCCATGGAGACCGTATCAATAACCTCACCAGCCTCAAACAATATGCTAGACTGGTACCCGTAGAACCCCGTGTACCTGTGTATGGACTGAGGGTTAAAGTTCATAACCTTGATGTGGTCATCAGCGGCTATAGAGCGCGGCTCCTGCTTACCAAAAGCAGCCGAGCTGAACAACAGCGCTACAGCGCAAACCATGCAAGCCTTTCTCATAAGCTACGGTATAAACGAACACCTGCCCTAAGTCTAGCACTAATGTGTCAATCTGCAACCAATCAATAGGAAAAATTGCGTTTTATTGCCACGTGCGTTATTAAAAACAGGTCAGTTCCGTGTAAAGCCACTACTGAATTACCAGCGTGTGATTGCTTCCAGCACCGGTAGTGCGTGCCCACATCCAACAACAACCCCACCTCAACCAGCCGCGCAACTCCGATCTGGACGCGGCGAGTGCGACTCGTTGCTACTTGTACACATCCGTATACAACTCCCCAGCTTCAGGCTCCGGACTACTTTGTGCAAACTCTACAGCCCCGTTAACTATTTCGCGGACCTGCTTCTCAAAACCATCAAGAGTGCTTTCAGGTGCAATTTTGTGCTTCAGTACATACTCCTTCAACCGGCACAATGGGTCTCTACTATCCCGCACCTCATCAACTTCTTGCCTTGTCCTATACTTCGCCGGGTCTGACATTGAATGCCCTCTAAAGCGATAAGTTTTCATCTCCAGCAAGACAGGGCCGTTGCCATTCCTGCAAAGCTCTGCTGCATTACTTGCCGCCTCGATTACAGCAAAAATGTCCATGCCGTCTACCTGGCTACCCGGCACGCCACAGCCCTCTCCGCGTCTGTACAGCTCAACAACGGATGAAGACCTTGGAACCGAGGTGCCCATGGCATACTCGTTATTCTCCACCACATACACCACCGGGAGCTTCCACAACGATGCCATGTTGAAGGACTCGTACACCTGCCCCTGATTCATCGCACCGTCTCCCAGGCATGTAAAAACTACCCCCCTGCCTTTTTTATACTGTTCAGCGAATGCAATACCCGTTCCTATAGGTACTTGCGCGCCTACAATTCCATGCCCGCCGAAAAAATTCTTTGCTACATTAAACATGTGCATAGAACCACCCTTACCCTTGGAGCACCCGGTTCTCTTGCCCATCAGCTCTGCTAGTATAGTATTTGCGCTTTCTCCAGATGTGAGCATGAAACCATGCTCCCTGTAGCTGGTAACTATAGAATCTTCGCTGCTAAGCACATTTTGCAAACCTACCGCTATTGCCTCTTGCCCTATGTACAGATGACAAAACCCCCGTATGAGGCCCATACCGTACAGCTGGCCCACTTTTTCTTCGAATCTGCGCATTAATAGCATGTCGTGATAGGACTTGACCACCTGCTCGTCAGAGATGGCTGAATGACGCTTGCTCTTATTCACAAATCTACCTAACACACTCCAATAGGGTTCGTTACTACCTCGTAAAGCAACGGTGTTCAAGGTATTTATGATGCTGCCGGCACCACTGTGCAGTGCCCAGTGTTGGTCAGTCTTCCCTAATAAATTGCTGCACATCCCTTATCCGGCTCTCCACCATAACGGAGGGTGGGTGCCCTGTACCCGGATATTCTATGTGGCTAATATCGCGTTTCGATGCCAGCATTTTTCGCAAAGTCTCCGAGGTTAAATAAGCTGAATGCTCGCCCTTCAGCACTAAAATCCCGCCGCACTGCATCTTATCCCACACGTCCCAGATATCCCAATCGCCACTGCTGCTCTGCTGGATTTCAGCAGAAAGCTGGGCGCCAATGCCTGGGTCTAGGGTTAACACGTAACCGCCGTCCTTTTCCACAATTCTATGCCGCACAAGGTGGTCCCAATGCTCTTCCTCTACTATGCCGGAGTGGCGCAATGCATCCTTGAGATACTGCTTTGCCTGCTCCTTGCCGTCAAATGTGGGTAGCTGTGTCATAAGCTTAACAAGCGCCTGCAATGGCTGTGCCGGGGTGTACGGGCCTATATCGTTTAGTATAAGCTTCTCGATTGACAGTACATCATGGAAGTGCGCCGTCAAAAACATGGCAATAATCCCTCCCATCGAGACGCCCAAGTAATTGCACTTTTTGATTTTCAAGTGCTTTGCAAGATGTAATATGTCCGTGCAGTATGTATTGTAGTTGTAGAGGGAGTGGTCCCTAAGCCATGAACTCTTGCCGCGCCCCACAACATCTACTGACACCACTGGGAAATCGGACACGGCACGTCCCAAATAGTCAAAACAGGCTGAATTTCCAGCCATGCCATGTACACATATGAGCGGTGTTTTTCCCCCTAGGGCTTCGGGGTTGTGCACCCTATAATACATATAATGGTCTTCCTTAGACGGAATGAGGATCCTGTCCTCCAGCACAGCAACCATTGGCGCCTTATTGGTAAACAACTGCTGCAGTGTACCAACTTGTGTGCGCACTATCAAGCGCTGAGTCATCGCGTGAAGACCGGTATTGCCGCGCCATGAGGGGGAGTCTGGACAGCGGGCTTACAACGTACACTGGTGGACTTATAACCAAATGAGGAAAGTTTAAGTAATTTGTTGACACTCGTTGCGTTCTTAGTTAAGAATGGTAGCTCTATGGAGCGCTGGCCCTTGAGGTCTGTGGCTCGATGGTTGACAAGTTAGTAGAAAGATCAATGGTAGGGATTGTTCTCGTTTTGAGGACGATCTCGATTCGATTAGCTGATAAAGTATGGATAGTGTGGTTTTGATACTGCACGTATCGCTACGAATGAATAAACAAGAAAGAGCACTTGATGGATGCCTTGGCGCTAAGAGGTGATGAAGGACGTGGTAGGCTGCGATAAGCTGCGGGGAATTGTCAACAAGTTTTGATCCGCAGATGTCCGAATGGGGAAACCCGGCCAATTCGTTGGCCATTGCATGCTGAATACATAGGTATGCAAGACGAACCCGGTGAACTGAAATATCTAAGTAGCCGGAGGAAAGGAAATCAAAATGAGACTCCGTTAGTAGTGACGAGCGAACGCGGAACAGGTCTGTGGTCTGTAATTAGAAACTGGAATGCCTTGGAAAAGGCAACCGTAGGGGGTGATAGTCCCGTACAGGTAAGAAGGTTGCAGATCCTTGAGTAGGGCGGGGCACGTGGAACCCTGTCTGAATTTAGGGGGACCATCCTCTAAACCTAAGTACTCCTTAGCGACCGATAGTGAACAAGTACCGTGAGGGAAAGGTGAAAAGAACCCCGGTGAGGGGAGTGAAATAGAACCTGAAATCGGGTGCTTACAATCAGTTGGAGCTTGTGTAGGTTTTGCAGCTTGCTGTAATTTCTGCACGGGTGACAGCGTACCTTTTGCATAATGGGTCAGCGAGTTAATCTGTTGAGCAAGCTTAAGCCGTTAGGTGTAGGCGTAGCGAAAGCGAGTCTGAATAGGGCGTTTTAGTTCAATGGATTAGACCCGAAACCAAGTGATCTAGCCATGGCCAGGTTGAAGGTGTAGTAAAGTACATTGGAGGACCGAACCTGTTACTGTTGCAATAGTATTGGATGAGCTGTGGCTAGGGGTGAAAGGCCAATCAAACTTGGAAATAGCTGGTTCTCCGCGAAATCTATTTAGGTAGAGCGTTGTACTATAAGTTGCCGGGGGTAGAGCACTGAATGGACTAGGGAGACTCATCCTCTTACCAAATCCAATCAAACTCCGAATACCGGTCAACTGTTCTACAGCAGACACACTGCGGGTGCTAAGTCCGTGGTGGAAAGGGAAAGAGCCCAGATCGCCGTCTAAGGTCCCAAAGTTATGGCTAAGTGTGGAAGGAGGTGAGAAGACCAATACAGCTAGTAGGTTGGCTTAGAAGCAGCCATCCTTTAAAGAAAGCGTAACAGCTCACTTGTCTAGATTTAAGTCTTCTTGCGCCGAAGATGTAACGGGGCTAAAGCCATACGCCGAAGACGCGAGTGCCCGGCTTGCCGGGTGCGGTAGCGGAGCGTTTCGTAAGCCTGTGAAGGTGGCCCGTGAGGGTTGCTGGAGGTATCGAAAGTGAGAATGCTGACATGAGTAGCGTAAAGGAGTGTGAAAACCACTCCCGCCGAAAACCTAAGGTTTCCTGTGTTAAGTCAATCTGCGCAGGGTTAGTCGGACCCTAAGGCGAGGCCGTAAAGGAGTAGTCGATGGGAATCAGGTTAATATTCCTGAACCTTTTAAGCGTGACGGATCTTGTGCAGTGCGTGCCTTATTGGATTGGTGCGTGCTTTAAAGAGGTCCCAGGAAATAGCGCTTAAGTTAATAAGTCCGTACCGCAAACCGACACTGGTAGGTGGGTAGAGTATACTAAGGCGATTGAGAGAACGATGCTGAAGGAACTCGGCAAATTGCACCTGTAACTTAGGGAGAAGGGTGACCTGTGGGTGGGCAACCACCTGTGGGTGGCACAGAGCAGGGGGTAGCGACTGTTTACTAAAAACACAGGGCTCTGCAAACACGTAAGTGGAAGTATAGGGCCTGACGCCTGCCCGGTGCTGGAAGGTTAATATGAGGGGTGAGAGCTCCGAGTTGAAGCCCCAGTAAACGGCGGCCGTAAAACTGACGGTCCTAAGGTAGCGAAATTCCTTGTCGGGTAAGTTCCGACCCGCACGAATGGCGTAACGATTTCCCCGCTGTCTCCAGCATCGACTCAGCGAAATTGAATTCCCCGTGCTGATGCGGGGTACCCGCGGTTAGACGAAGAGACCCCGTGCACCTTTACTATAGCTTTACATTGGTGTTAGGGATGCAATGTGCAGGATAGGTGGGAGACTTTGAAGCCCGGGCGCCAGCCTGGGTGGAGTCGTCCTTGAGATACCACCCTTTGTGTTCTTGGCATCTAACTACGCTCCATTTTTCTGGAGCTAGGACATTGTATGGTGGGTAGTTTGACTGGGGCGGTCGCCTCCTAAAGAGTAACGGAGGCGTGCGATGGTAGGCTAGGGCTGGTCGGAAATCAGCTTTTATAGTACAATGGCAAAAGCCTGCCTGACTGCGAGGCCGACGGGCCGAGCAGAGACGAAAGTCGGTCATAGTGATCCGGTGATTCCGTATGGAAGGGTCATCGCTCAACGGATAAAAGGTACGCCGGGGATAACAGGCTTATGGTGCCCAAGAGTTCATATCGACGGCACCGTTTGGCACCTCGATGTCGACTCATCACATCCTGGGGCTGGAGCAGGTCCCAAGGGTTCGGCTGTTCGCCGATTAAAGTGATACGTGAGTTGGGTTTAGAACGTCGTGAGACAGTTCGGTTTCTATCTTCCGTGGGCGTTGGAAATTTGAGAGGATCTGACTCTAGTACGAGAGGACCGAGTTGGACATACCTCTGGTGTACCAGTTGTTGTGCCAACAGCATAGCTGGGTAGCTACGTATGGACGGGATAATTGCTGAAAGCATCTAAGCGAGAAACCCCCCTCAAGATTAGATTTCCCCATTAGGGCCGTGAGAGACTATCACGTTGATAGGCCGGGTGTGTAAGTGCGGTAACGTATTTAGCTGACCGGTACTAATAGCCCGATTGGTTTATTCGTTTGTTGGTACGTGTAGTTCAAGACCACACTGCTTGCTTTATCTAGATCTTTCTGCTAGCTTGGTTATATGGCCGTTTGGCTGGTGGTTATGGCGGGAGTGAAACACCCGGTAACATCCCGAACCCGGAAGTTAAGCCTCCCAGCGCCTGTGGTACTTTGTCTTAAGACACGGGAGAGAGGGTCGCTGCCAGCCTTTGGTCGCCTTTCGTAGCGCGCTCGCGCTGTTATTCGTTTGTTTTTTGTTGCGCGGTCTGGCTTTTGGTTGCGGTGGGTGCGTACAATCTGAGTGTGTTGAGCTGCCAAAAGGCCTTTTGATTCACCTGTTGGGTGATTGTTTCGCAAGCCAAACATCCGATTTGTGCCCTTGGCCCTTTGTTGCTGGGCGCACGTTACTGAGTTTTTAGATTCTATAGTGACTGCTGTAGATGCATTGTAACTGTAAGGGGCGGCTTTTTGTCTGATAACCGAAGGAAGATATAGCGCGATTTAATTGATTCCCAAATATTGCAGGAACAAAAAGGACGCGTTAGGGCTAGTGTAGCGCTACTGATGGCCGATGATCAGAGGCCTAGTCCTTATGGGATTGGTAATACGGGTGATAATTTGGAGTTTCACGAGTAATTGCCACGCCATGCACGTGGCTTTCATGCAACCCGGCGGCGGTGATTATGGTGAACTTGCAGTTTGTTTTCATAGACTCTATATCCTTGTTTCCGGTGTACCCCATAGATGATCTGAGCCCTCCTACCAGTTGGTATATGACCTCAGACGCAGCTCCCTTGAAAGGTACCCGGCCCTCAACACCTTCTGGTATGAATTTTCCCCCGCCTTCCTGAAAGTACCTGCCGCTGCTGCCGCTTTTCATTGCTACAACAGACCCCATGCCTCTGTAGCACTTATATGCCCGGCCGTTGTATATCATGGTGTCTCCCGGGCTTTCATCCGTGCCGGCAAAGATGGAGCCTATCATCACCACATCTGCTCCTGCCGCAATAGACTTTGCGATATCTCCAGAATATTTTATGCCTCCGTCCGCTATCACTCTGACTCCCGTGCCCTTGCACGCTTCCGCGACGTTTTTTATGGCAGAAAATTGCGGTACTCCCACCCCGGTGACGATCCTCGTTGTGCATATGGATCCAGGGCCTATGCCAACTTTGACTGCATCGACTCCAGCCTCAACCAGGGCGAGGGCCCCTGCTGCCGTTGCCACATTTCCGCCTATTACCTGTGCATCAGGGTACAACGCTTTGATTTCTCTTATTGTTTGAATTACCCTGGCAGAATGGCCATGCGCGGTGTCTACCACTATTACGTCAGCTTCTGCCTGTATCAAGGCTTCAGCGCGCTCCATGCCCTCTTTGTTTCCTGTGCCGACAGCCGCTGCCACCCTTAACCTGGCTTTTTTATCTTTGCAGGAATTCGGGAACCGATTAAACCGCTCAATATCTTTTACGGTTATTAGACCAATGCAGCAACCGTGCTCGTCAGTTACTATGAGCCTCTCTATTTTGTGTTTGTGTAGAAGCCTAGTTGCCTCAGATTGGCTGATACCCTCACTCACGGTGACCAGATTAGTACTTGTCATTATGTCGCTAACTTTGCAATTCTTGTTCTCAACAAAGCGAACATCCCTGTTTGTCAGTATCCCCACGAGCTTATTCTGCTGGGGGGTGACTACAGGTATTCCGGAGTAGCTGTGCTTTCTCATGACGGATAAAGCAGTGCTCAACGTAGCGTCAGGGGAGACGGTTACAGGGTTACTGACTATCCAGCTTTCGTGTTTTTTGACTTTCTGTACCTCCGCAACTTGGCGCTCTATGGATAAATTTTTATGAATGCACCCCATGCCTCCATGCTGTGCCAGAGATATGGCAAGCCTGGACTCCGTCACCGTGTCCATCGCGGCTGACATTATAGGAATGCGGAGCTGCACGCTATCCGTAACATAAGTTGTGACATCTGTATCAGCCGGAAGCACATTGGAATCTGCTGGAATTATCAGAACGTCATCAAAAGAATAGGAAACTTCCACAACCGCCCTAGCCAAACTTCGTCGCCAATTATAAAATTTTTAGCGCGCACGTGCAATAGCGTCGCTCGCACGCTACGCAAGAAACTGTTCTGCTATGGTTCTCTCCTCTAGCCCATGTTCTGGATCAAACATAAGTGTAATCTTTGTGTTGTTGTCTTGCTTTATCTTGACGTCGCTTATATTGCGGAACTCTGTGTAGTCAGCAACTGCGCTGACGCAGCGGGTTTCAGGAGACAGCACATCGATTTCTACCAGGGAGTCATTCGGCAACAGTGCACCGCGCCACCTCCGAGGCCTGAAAGGATTAATTGCAGTGAGGCATACTATGTTAGAAGTGAAAGGCAATATGGGCCCACCTGCAGAGAAATTATAAGCTGTGCTACCTGCCGGGCTAGACACTATCACGCCGTCAGACACCAGCTCCTCCATGGCTACTTTCCCGTTGATTTTAATTCTGAGCTTGGCAGCCTGATGCGTGCCGCGAAACAGCGAAACTTCATTTACTGCGATTGCGCTATGCGTGCAACCGTAAACGTCCTGCGCTTCCATGCGCAACAGAGGCAGCTCAGTTGCAACTGCATTTTCGAGCTTGTGTGGAAGGCTGCCATCCACGCAGTGGTTCAGCAAGAACCCAACGCTACCATGCCTCACTCCATATACTGGCACGTTCCTACCGGGACCCACTACATAATTATGCAAACTGTGCAGCATGAACCCGTCACCCCCAACGACTACGAGCAAGTCTACCGCGGAATCTGGAGCGTCAGCCAGGTTTACCACGCCGTAAAAACTACGCAGACAGCCAACCCGATCCCTCTCCGCAGGGCCGGCCGCCACGTAACCTACAGTTTGATACTTACACCTAGCAGGCAAAACAGCGCTCTGCACGCTCACAAATCGCCGAACTTGCTCAGGAACCTAGCAGCCCTACTGTTCTTTTTGCTGCTCACCCTAAGCCCTGGGTTCCAAGCGGGGTGATTAAACCTGTCACTCTCAAGGTGCACCTTGACCATTTCGTCAGGTTTCCCGTATGTAGAAAGCATTTCACGCTGCTCACCATTTGTAAAAATAACCGTGATGGGGTGAACCTCAGGATGTATACCCTTCTTCATGACCACGGACCTCCTAACAAAATTGAAACAAAGGCGAACATAACTGCGGATGGTAACAGGGAAAAGGGTGCATGTCAATTGTGCGAGTTATGGGCATAGCTGCAGGTGTTCAACGTGTTACTAGTGCACATAAAACAATGCTTGGCACAGCTCGGCGTTGTGCCTGTTGAGGCGATTGTTACAGTAGCCATGACCGCGCGTATGCTCGACTGAAACTAATACGTTAGCTACGCTAAATTGGACAAGGCAGCGCCATCACTGCGTCACAGTCTGCAAAAATAGCTTTGACTACCACAATCACGTGAGCAATAATTGGCCGTGTACCATGGGGAGTCCCGAAGCTGTGTCTGTTGTATTTATGTTTCCCGGCCAAGGCTCACAGTTTGTTGGAATGGGCAGAGAGGTCTACGATAGCTCGCCTGCAGCACGTCGTGTGTTTCATGAGGTGGATGAAACACTGGGTAGGCACCTCTCCCGGATAATTTTCCAGGGGCCTGAGGAGGCTCTCACTTCGACCTGTAATGCGCAGCTTGCGTTGATGACTGTATCAGTCGCGTTGGTTCGTGCGCTGGAAGAAAATTTAGGCGGTCCTATCACAGATGCTGTGAAGTACGTTTTGGGGCACTCGGTGGGTGAGTACACGGCATTGCACGTCTCTAAAGTTATTGGGTTGCCCAGCGTTGCCAGGTTGTTAGACGTTAGGGGAAAGGCGATGCACCGAGCTTCTTCACTGTGTTGTGGGGGCATGGCGGCCCTGATAGGGGGTAGTTTGAGTGAGGTTGAAGCCGTAGCAGCGCGCGCATCTGAATATGGTATATGTGAGGTTGCAAATGATAACTGCACTGGTCAAGTGGTTGTCAGCGGTACTGAAAGCGCCCTGCAGCAGCTGCCGAAGCTCATTGAAGGTACCGGCATCAAGAAGGTAATAAGGCTGCGTGTTAGCGGGCCGTTTCACTCTTCTTTGATGCGGCTGGCTTGTAATGAGATTGGTGATTTTGTCGACCAGCTAGAAATGAACCCGCCGGAAGTAGAGATGGTTTTTAACGTATCTGCCTCTACACATTCTGACTGCAATGCGATAAGAAACCTAATGGTGCGGCAGGTTGTTAGCAGAGTTAGGTGGAGGGAGAGCATAGAGTACCTTATTGGGTGTGGGTGCTCAGAGTTTATAGAAGTGGGGCCCGGACAAGTGCTTGTTGGGCTGCTAAAGCGAATAGACAATTCCGTGCGCGGATTTGGTGTTGACTCAATGGAATCCGTACGCGCGAATTGCTCTGGTGTCCTAAAATCGGAGAAACTAGCCGCTAGTAATTCCGGGTAGTATGTTTATAACTTTTGAGGGAATTGATGGATGCGGGAAGACCACGCAGGCTGTCCTCCTCGCGAAATACCTGTCAGACTTGTACGGCGAACACAGAGTGGTGCTTACTCGAGAGCCTGGGGGCACCTCGCTTAATGAACTTATCAGAGGGGCTCTGTTAGGGCTTACTGATTACAAGCTAGACGGAATAACAGAGCTCATGCTTTTCATAGCAATGCGCAGGGAGAGCTTTGTCAAGGTAGTGTTGCCGGGTTTACTTGCGGGCAAAATAGTGATAAGTGACAGGTTTACGGACTCCACTGTGGCCTACCAGGGCTATGGATGCGGGGTGGACCTTGCGCTAGTTGGCATGCTAAACTCTCTGGTGGCTGATGTTGTGCCGGATATTACGTTTGTTATAGACGCTAGCATAGAGCTCGCCCTTGCGAGGACCAGCCTTAACGGATTCGAAAACCACGGCCCGGAATTTTACGACAGGGTTAGGGAGGGGTTCAGGACAATAGTTGCCAATAACCCACATAGGTGCCACATGATAGACTGTAAATCAGATGCCGCGGAGGACGTTTATTCAACGCACGACAGGATTGTTGCGTTATTTCGGGCAATAACCAAGGATAAACTTAAAGTGGCAAAATGACCCCGGTGTACTTGCCTATTTGGTGAGAATATTTGCTGTACTCTGTTAGTTTTTTTGTTACCATGTGCCCTAGTTGCGTTCGGTACTGGGGTTACTGTGTGGTCGGTGGATCGGGGGTTCTTTGCTTGGTTTTCTGTGGCGGTGTTTTACGCGCTCCAGTACATATTGCGTGTTATACCTAACACCCTTTCTGGGGAAATTATGGAGCGTTTTGGTGTGGGAGCGCTCGCCTTTGGGCAGTTTTCCGCGCTATATTACGCAGGGTATACCGTGGCACACATTCCGTTAGGGATACTAATAGACAAATACGGGCCCAAGAAGGTAATCCCGGTGTGCATGGTCCTCACTTTTCTGGGTGCGGCGCCCATGTTGTTTGATTCTTGGGAGTTTGTGCAAATTGGCAGGGTGTTCACTGGCATGGGTTCAGTTGCCGCGGCCATATCTGTTTTTAAAGTTTCAAAAATGTACTTTACTAGTACAAGATTTGCCAGGATGACTTCTATCGCGATTATGATAGGGTTTTTGGGTGCAATGTATGGTGGCAAGCCGATGTTGTCGCTGATAGAGAGTTTTGGCTGGAACAAGGTGCTCCTTGTGTTTGTCGTGGGTGGATGCATCTTGGCCATGCTTGCCGCATATTTTCTGTTTGATGCGCCAGATGCTACTGAGAGTCGTAGTGTGTCTGAGCAGGTAAGGAGTGTAATATGCAACAAGCGGTTGATGATTATAAGTCTGCTTGGCGGTTGTATGATAGGCCCGATTGAAGGCTTTGCTGACGGGTGGGCGACCGCATTTCTATCGGAGGTGTGTGGCGTTAGCCATGTAGCCTCGACAACCTTGCCTGCTGCGGTGTTCGTTGGGTGCTGCGTAGGGCTGCTGGTAGTCAGCTCTCTGCTTGAGAAGTCTTATGACGGATGGAACATAATAATTTGCTGCGGTCTGTTTACCATGGTTGCGTTTGCGGCCATGCTAACCGGAAATTGTAGCACTGGAATAAGCGCATTCATCCTACTTTTGACTGTAGGAATCTGCTCTACGTACCAAATCGTAGTGGTGTTTAAGGCCATAGAGTACGCAGGTAACGGCTCGGTAGCCCTGGCCACAGCGGTTTCTAATATGGCCATAATGTTTTTTGGATACTTCTTCCACACGGTGATATCATTGGTGATCAACTCGTACTGGGACGGTAAAGTCATCTCCGGTCAATCCGTGTATGGTAGCGGGCCGCTGGTCAAAGCCATGCTGGTTGTCCCCATAGGCGTCCTAATCGGTACTGTTGGGACCGCAATTATGAAACGCTGCAGTAAAGATAACGGGGGCTGAGTGTGTAGCGGCTGCGCTCTCCTTGGTGGCGCGACTCGACGCTTCTCCCGATGCGCTGGACCGTACGCCTGCCTTAGCGGTGATGTTTACCGGGTGGCATAAAAAGTGTGTCTCGGAAGGCAGGCCCGTCCCTGTGGCTAACCCCGGCCTTCCACCTATGCGCTAGTAGAAGTCAGATACCACCGTCTGCCCGAGGTGGTGATGTCTCTTGCGAATTTCCAGGTGTCTTCTATAGTATTCACCTTAGAGGTGCTGCCATCCACAACCTGCCCCCCTGCATCCCGCACGACATTTATCTGCTCGGTGACGAACTGCACGGTTATGGCGGCAGAGTTTCCCTTCAGCTCTGCGCTGGTTACTTTCTGCGATACTATAGACACCACAACATCCTCATGGGTGTGCCCGGCGCTCTTGCGACGCTCGATCTCTCTAACGAACGAGTCATGCATGTCTTTGCTAAGCAGCGACGACAAAAACTCAGCATTCCCCTGACTGAGTGCTTTCACTATTGCCTCAAAAGCCGCCGCCGACCCTTCGATGAAGTGCTTAACAGAAAAACCTTTGTTGCGCTCCTTTATAGCCTCGAACACGCTTGAAATCTGTTCAACAGATGCGCAGTCCGCCACAACAGAACTCACAGGAATGTCCTGGGAGTTAATGGAGCCGTCAGAGGCTGCTTGTTCGCCTCCAGCCTGTTCGGGATAGATGGCACTCGGCTGAAAATTGACGCTAGATGCCTTGCCTAGGGAACCATACAAGCGGAAGAAAATAAAGGCCGCAACGAACGCGTATATAGCCAGCTCAACCATACCCATCCAAATTTTTCACAAAGGCTATGTACAAAAGTACTTAACCATATTATAGTTTGCCCAGTGTTAATCAACAATTAATTGCGGTATTGCCGTCTAGGAGTGTCCAGTATGCGCCCAAAGCTCAAGGTAAGGGGACAGTACATTAAGGATTTGTCCTTTGAAAATCCAAACTCGCCCAAGGTTTTTCTGATGATCAGCAAATCTCCTCCGGAGATTAGCATATCGGTCAATGTATCGTCGGCTTCCTTGCCCG
>NZ_AFMS01000160.1 GCF_000215485.1 Anaplasma marginale str. Florida | reverse complement strand
CTTCCAACTCTACTGGGCACCACCAAGGGCAGCCAGCCTCTCTTGGCACCTCATCTCGTACCCTCTTGGCCTACCAAATCTCGACCCTGCCAACACAGCCCTCTGCACCGGTGTCACCTGCATAACCCGTCTCCCAGTCTCTTGTACCTCAACACCTGCATCTCATCTTCCTTACCCAATGTGGCATTCCACAATCTTTGTCCTCTCTACTTACCCCCTACTTCTTACCGGCACCACTCACTGCTTTCCCAGGTCAACTAGTCACCCAACCTCTAGCACCTTCAGCATCTCAGCCCAACTCACCACAGCTCTCTGCACCTTCAACAGCTCTAGCAAAAGCCCCGGCAACAACTGCCTTATCCTCCTTACTCAGGTTATTAATGTTATTCGCCATCCCCTGCAAGTTGATGGTGTCTTTGTTCCCCTCAACAGAAAGCAGTGTGTCTGTACCCTCAGTGAACACCTCACTAATCTTGGTGGTGGCAGTGCTATCGGTGGTACCACACTTCTTAGTGCCATTACTGCCTTCGCCCTTGCCACACACATTCTGGCTCACCTTCTCACCATTAGTAGTACCCTCTACTGCTTTACCCCACTTCTTGGCTTCACC
>NZ_AFMS01000161.1 GCF_000215485.1 Anaplasma marginale str. Florida | reverse complement strand
TTCTCAGCAATCTCTGTAAGTTCTTCTAGTGCTTTGATCCTATCTATCTGTCTCTCTAGTTTTACCACTTCCTTATCTTTTAGTGCACGTCCCAGTACCTCCGTTCCCGTCATTGCTTTCTCTAGCGGGCTTAATACAAATCCTAATAGTGTCATTCCTTGTTTCGCCAATCCTGCTAAGTCTTTCTCCTGCTTGAGCTTTTCTTGCACCAGCTTCAGCTTCTTCTCTTCCAGCACCTCCTTCAACTGCTTCAGTGTTTCCTTAACCTTGGACAATTCTCTCAATCTCTCTTCTGGTATTAGCTCATCCAACTGTCCTAGCTTTCTTAGTACTCGGATCTCTTCTGCTCCTTCTGCTGCTGTTACTAGCTTACCTACAGCTTGTGTACTATTCTCCTTGCGTATAGCCTGAGCACGCTGCTGTACCAGCTCCTTAAACTCCTCCCTCTTTATCTTCTCTAGCAGATCTAGCTGCTCTCCAAGCTCTGCTTTAATCTTCCCTATCAGTTGCAATCCTTCTTGAACATCTAGTCCTTGTAGCTTCTCAGCTAATGCCTTAACCTTGGCCAATTCTCTCAATCTCTCTTCCAGCCTCAATGCCTTGAGCTCCCTTATCGCTGCTAGTTCTTCTAGTTTGCTCTTGAGTACTTGCAGCTCCGTCATTGCTGCTAGTTTTTTCCGTCTCTCTGTGAGCTTCTTCATTCTCTCTTGCAGCTGCGTTCCGCTCTCCAGCTTCTCTATCTCCCTCTTCATCTCCAGCTGTTCCTGCTCTAAGTCTCCTATCTCCGCTATCTTCTTCAGCAGCTCCGACTCCTCCAGCTTCTCCAGTTCTCCTACCTGATCCTTCACCTCCTCTATATCCTCAACCTTTATCGCCACTTCCTCCTTTACCTTCTTCACCTCTTCCAACTTCTTAGCTTCTAGCCTCTCCAAGTCTCCTAGGCCTTCCTTTACTAGCGCTCTAAGCTTTTCTATCTCTTCTGATCCTTGTAGCTTCTCTATCTCCTCAGGCTTTAACTGCTCGAGCTTCTCTAACCACTTTTGCTCTTCTTCTTCTTTTATCTTCTCCTTAAGCTCTCGAACCTTTTCCTTGGCTTTTGTCGTCTTCTGCTTAAGCCTCCCCCTCACCTTCT
>NZ_AFMS01000162.1 GCF_000215485.1 Anaplasma marginale str. Florida | reverse complement strand
CGCACTCAAGTTGCACTCTTAGCCCTTGCAAAGCGCTTGCGCTCATTGGGGTCTAGGAACCTTTTCCGCAATCTTACGGATTTTGGCGTGCACTCCACCAGCTCGTCGTCGTTTATAAACCCTATCATTTCTTCTAGCGTCATTAACTGCGGCGGAACAAGCCTGACGGCCTCGTCAGAGCCCGCGGCCCGGATGTTGGTCAGCTGCTTGCCCTTCAAGACGTTCACTTCGATGTCATTGCCCCTATTGTGCAGCCCGACCACCATACCCATGTATACCTTATCTTGGGGCTTGATAAACATCGCACCCCTGTCCTGAAGGTTAAAGATGGCATACGCAACTGCCTCACCCTGCCCAGTGGAAATCAACACGCCGTTCACCCTGCCAGGGATATCACCCTTGTGTGGCGCATACCCGTGGAACAGGCGATTCATTATGCCAGTGCCTCTGGAGTCTGTAAGAAACTCGCCATGGTAGCCAATCAGCCCCCTGGAAGGAATCAGAAACACCATGCGCACCCTGCCCTGCCCTGATGGCGACATATCTTGCATATCGCCCTTGCGGAAGCTTAACTTTTCCATGATTATGCCGCTGTATTCTTCATCAACGTCAATCACCACCTCTTCCATGGGCTCCAGAAGGGCTGACCCTTCCTTCTTAAATAGGACACGCGGGCGCGATACAGAAAGCTCAAAACCTTCCCGCCGCATCGTTTCAATCAACACACCGAGCTGTAGCTCACCTCTGCCGCCAACCTCGTAAGAATCACTGCGTTCCCCCTCTTTCACCGTGATTGCTACGTTGGTTTCAGCTTCGGACAGCAATCTATTTTTGATTACAGTAGACGTAAGCTTGGTGCCTTCAGTGCCAGCCAGAGGCGAATCATTCACACCAATAGTCACGGCCATGTTGGGGGGTCTACGGGGGTAGAGGGAATAGGCACACTTACAGCAACGTCCACAATGCTGTCAGAAACTGAGGCTTTCTCGAGCCCAGCAACGGCTATTATGTCTCCGGCACCGGCTTCAT
>NZ_AFMS01000163.1 GCF_000215485.1 Anaplasma marginale str. Florida | reverse complement strand
CACAGGCTGAGCAGCGAGCTGAAGCACAAGCAATGACCGAGCGTGTGGCACAGGAGCGTGCAGCAACAGTTGCTGCAGGGACTGAAACCATTAAGACCATCGTCAGCGATATGTGTAACGAGCTTGCACAAATATGTGGGCTCTCCCAAGCAGAGCGCGATGCACTTGTGCAGTCTTTCATACCTCAACCTCCTAGAACAACCAAGGAGATTGTCTCGCAGATGTGTAACAGCGTGAAATCCGCGTTCGGCAGCATATCCCATATCACCAACGTCATTCGCCAAGCTGGTAAAGATGCACAGAAAATCGACCCGCAGGTAAAGGTGGCAGAGATCAGCCCAGAAACGATATATGCAATGAGCGAGGCCCTATATGCCCTGAACATGCAAGAAAGCGCAGCTATCAACAATGCCTTACTTGAAGCAGTAAATGACAGTAGTAAGGACGACCAAGCAATTGTTACTGACCTTATAAACGCTACAATAGAGGTGTGCACAGAGCAGACTAATACACTTGCGGGGCATACTGCCGAGGTCCAAGCAGGGCTGGAAGCTGCGGGTATTAAATTAGACGATGCACACACCACCCCTGAAGCCAAGGGCGTGGAAGGCATTAATCCAGAGGAACTCGCGCAGGCAGCTGAAGGTCTTGCTACTGCTGTAAATGAGGCTTCTGCAGAAGGGAAAATACAATCCCTCAATCAGCAGGAGAGCCAGATTGCACAGGGAGGACAGCACGCTGCACAACAGCAGTCTTCTTCCGGTTGGTCTAGGTAAACCGCTACCCTACCTTTAACTGACACGGTGTAGATATGTCATGTAGTATCATCTCCTACCCTTGACTGACGCAGTGTAGACGGCAATTAATCCAGCGCGGAGCTCCGGGAAGCAGCCGAAGGTGTGCGCCTACCTCCCCTACCAGCTTGAGCCAGTTAATCGTAAGGTTGACAAGTGCTCCTTGTGTGGATACAAGAACGTGGTAGACTGCTCGGCGTTGCTCAACCCTGGATGCGTCACGCCGGGAGTGCAGTGTGGGTTCCTGGTAGGCTGGAGGTTTTATGTTCAGCGGAATCGTGGCGGCCGTGGGTGTTGTTGAGGAGGTGTTACCGCCCGGAGATAGTGACGTAGCGGTGCGCTTAAGCGTGGAAGATAAAGACCTCCTGGCAAGAATGGCCGTGGGTGGTTCGGTCGCCTGCGCTGGCGTTTGCTTAACAGTGATAGACAAGGGCAGCGGTTTTACCGTAAACGTCTCCAAGGAAACCTTAGGAGCCACCAACCTGAAGCACTGGAGTGCAGGCACCAAGGTGAACCTTGAGTTGCCATTAAGGATGGGCGACCCTATGGATGGACATATGGTGCAAGGGCACGTCGATGGAGTGGGAAGGGTAGAGTCTGTAGTCCAGATTGCCGGCTCCCACACCCTGATGGTAAGCTGCGACGAGACGCTAACAAAATACATAGCCCGCAAGGGCTCAGTGGCACTGGATGGCGTTTCTATGACTGTAAACTCCTCTGGCAGTGGGCTGTTCGTGGTCAATGTAATTCCACATACGTGGGGCCACACGACGTTTCAGTATCTCAAGGCTGATAGCGAGGTAAATATAGAAACAGATCTCATAGCCAGATACCTAGAATCCCTGCTAAAAAGCAACAGAAACGATGATGAAACCATGTAGTAGGTGCCGTCAGGCGAGTGTATAAGACCGCGGGGCAAGCGCGTGCGGGACGCCTCCGCTACAGCATGAAGCACAGACAGCCGGCGCTCGATTCCTTCAGTAACCGCTGAGTATTCTATCAACCAGTTCCTTCACAGTTGGAATGTACCCACCCTTGTAGAACTCATCCTTACCAAACCTGTATGCATTATGCCCAGAAAACATCAGCTCTCCGTCACAATCGCCCTTGCGAATGATGTTCTGCAGCGTTTTTTGAATACAAAAGCTCCTCGGATCCGGCTTTTCTCCAGTATTGTAGGTGCCGTGGTCTTTCCAATTGCTGAACTTACAGTGGCTTAAGCACCCCATACAGCCTATTTGGTCCTCCCGTATTTCGCGAGCCTTTTGTTCAGTAACAAAAATTACTGTGTCATTCGGTGTTTTGAGCATGGCATCGTAGCCAGCGGCAATCCAAGCATCAGCACGTGCTTTATCAGAGGCCGTGATGTATATATCTCGCCCCCTGGAGCCGAATTTCACAGCGACTACAAAGTCATCCCTGCATACGTTGCTAAAGGGAATTTGGCGTTCGTTACGTTCCTGCAACTCGCGTAAAAATTTGTTCCTCACAGCGGAAGAGTAAAACCCCGTTGGGCTGAATTTGTTGAGTAGCACGTCACCAACCTCGAGGGAAAGTAGCCTCTTCTTCCAAAACATCGAAATCGGACTCTCCTCCGTAACTAGAGGTCTTGTACCAAACTGGAACGCTACCGGGCCTATTTTGGCATTATCGAGCCAAGTTTCCCATTCTTTCAGGTGCCACACCCCTCCGGCCATTATCAGGACAACTTCAGAAAGACCCACTTCGTTCATGAAAGACCTAATCTCCGCCACTCTGTCAAATGGATCTTGAGGCATATTTGGATCTTCGCTATTGCTGAGCCCATTGTGCCCGCCGGCAAGCCACGGATCTTCATACACTACACCACCCAACAGTTCCTTGGGGAACTTGCGATACGCGCGCATCCATAGAATTCTAAAAGCGCGAGCAGAAGAGACTATGGGATAGTAGTAGACCCCGCACTGCATCGACACCTCAGCCAATTTGTATGGCATACCGGCACCGCACGTTACACCGTGAATTAGGCCCTTAGCGCCTTCTAGCACCCCGTACAGCACTTCGCTCACGTTGCCCATTTCCCACAGAACGTTCATGTGCACCCTACCGCGCCCTTGCGATACATCGTGTGCGATACGCGCCTGGCTTATACCGGCCTCTATGCTGTAGCGTATCAGCTCCCGGTTGCGCTCCCCCCTGGTTTTTCCCCTGTATACCAGCGGCACGTGCTCCCCGTTGCTATCTACAAGCGCGGGACTAGCACAAGAAAACGTACCCACAGCATCAGCAGCGGCAAAGGCCCCTGCACTTCTCCCGTCGCTGACTCCAATTCCCTTACCCCCTTCGATAATGGGCCATACCTCACGACCGGAGATACAGACTTTCCTAATTCCTTTCAGCAAAAGAGCAATCCTCCCCTCAACGCTATAAGCCCACCCAGGGCTTCGCTATTCGCAGTACGAAAACTCATGAAACACCCTGGAGTCTAGCGCTTATGCATTCTACAGTCAACGAAAATGAGGCCGCAACGCCAATCCAGGCCACACCAATGAGTAAGACTAACGCACTATTGTTGCTAACTGCGGAGATGCACCAGCGTCGTAGTATGGACTCTGGACATGTGAATGTTTGGCGCACCCACAGGCCTAAACGCCCCAGCTCCAAGCATGCACAAGGGCTTGAATCAGCAATGTGGCCGCTCCGGCGGTTAATTCTCCCGGTAATCCCCGCGCAACATGCTGTCCATGTTGGCAACTGTCTCTTTAAATGGGAGACCCTCCTCCTGCGGGAGCTCCACCACAACTTTTTCTATGCCAACCTTCTGGGGATCAACATGTTTACCCTTATACAGCACCTCATAGTGCAGGTGCGGCCCTGTTGACAAGCCCGTGCTTCCCACATACGCAATCACCTGCCCACGTTTTACTTTAGACCCCTTGACCAATTCTGCTCTAATCTTACTCAGATGGGCATAGGCAGTGGAATAGTTATTCCTATGGTGTATACGGACATAACCACCATAGGTGCCTTTCGTTCCTACAAATCCTACTATACCATTGTCCGCAGCCCTGACTGGGGTCCCCAAAGGCGCGGCATAATCGACTCCCTTGTGAAATCCGCTATAACCGCGTATCGGATGTTTTCTAGTACCAAACTTTGACGATACACGAAACGTGCCGCCATCACCTATGGGATGCTCAAAAATGCTCCTCCCCAGGCTACGTCCTTCGCTATCACAGTATCTGGCCGTGCCATCTTTCATAAGGTGCCTGTAGAGCTTGAGGTGCGTCTGTTTGCCGCGGTGCCCATCAATGACCAGGGCCGTGTATAGCACATTTCCGTCGGCGATCAAATCACCCTTAGCGTTGAAAAACCGTTCAAATAGTACGTCAAGCCAGCTGCCTTGGGGAATTTTATCCAAATCTACTCGGCTGTCATATATTGATACCAACTGCATAATCATGGCGTCAGATAAACCGCCTTCGACCGCAGATGCGAAAAAAGATTTCTCCACCGGGCCAGAAACTCTCATAACCCTCACTTCTTGGACGTTATTTGCAACTCTGGCACTATACCTACCAGCCTCATCTTTTCGCGCTTCAAAGCTGTATAGGGAGCGTGCGGGGTTGACCGACACAAACCGCACCGAGCCTGAGCCACTTACCCCAACGTTGATCTTGTCCCCAACATTTATCTTGTCAATATTGTACACTTCGCTCAGAGATTTCGCGGCAGCAACGGCCTCAACCACTTGTACACCCGCATCGCGCAGCACGCTGATAACGCTGTCACCCTCTTTCACGGTAACCTGCAGCACGTCACTGCCCATGGCCGTGATTCTATCGCCAGCACGGGCAACCTGTGTGGCCCCCAAAACTACAGAAAGCATCACCATTGCACCAACCGCCCTGGGCAGCACATCAGCCAACACTACACCCCCTCTGCACTTGGACCAGACGATTTCATACATCATAAAATCCCGTGGAACAAGCACTAAAACCCTGCTGCTTTGGACGCGGATACGCAACACATCCCATAGATTCCACCAAAATATTTAGCTTTTACTCGACGCGGCAATGCTATACCATCAAAGGTTTCGGGTACCACTCGCGAAGCAATTTATGAATGATACAACCTCAGTTACAAGGTTAGAAAATAACTTTTCTGTAGTCTCTGAAAAGGTAGACGGGGTAAACTCCGTAGGGATTAGTATATGGGTCAAAACAGGCAGCAGGCACGAGGAGAAGGAGAAAATAGGCCTGGCGCATTTTCTTGAGCACATGGCATTCAAGGGTACTGATACAAGATCTGCGCTGGACATTGCAATGGCTTTTGACTGCATAGGTGGAAACTTCAACGCATATACAGATAAAGAACACACCGTATATCACGTCAAAGTTATGAAGAGGGACGTCCATATTGCTCTAGAGGTTCTGGAGGATATAGTGCTGAGGTCAGCGTTCCCGGAAGTTGAAATTGAGCGGGAGAAGAATGTCGTGTTGCAGGAAATATACCAAACGAATGACTCCCCGGGCAGTATTATCTTCGACAAGTATATGGAAGTTGCATACAAAGGCCAGATCTTCGGTGCGCCAATTTTGGGATCGGAACAGTCAGTGTTGGGCCTCTCAAGGGCTGACCTTGTGCAGTACATGAGCGCAAACTATTACGGAAATAACATGATTCTTTCCGTAGCCGGGGATATAGCGCACGAGGACGTTGTACGCATGTCTCAAGGGTTTGCTCAGATTCAGGACCGGAACCCACAGCCCGTTGCTCCTCCAGTATATACCGGAGGGCAGTACATAGAGGCCCGGGACCTCGACCAGGTTAACATAGTAATTGGGTTTCCTGGAGTATCGTACTTAGACGAGAGATACTACACAATGCAGGTCCTTGACGTGATACTGGGCAGTAGTATGTCTTCAAGGCTGTTTCAAGAGATAAGAGAAAAGCGCGGGCTGGTTTATAGCATTTCTTCTTTCAATTCTAGCTACTCCGACAGTGGGCTTTTTTCCATACACGCCGCAACTGACGAAGGCAACCTGCAAGAGCTGCTCAAAACTATAGCTGCAGAGATGAAAAAGCTACCCGAAACCGTGAAAGAAGAGGAGTTACTGAGGGCAAAAAGCAAGCTGGAGTCCGAAGTTTTGATGTCTAGGGAGAGTACCGTTGGAAAATCTGAGGCACTTGGCTATTGCTATTCGCATTACAACAAGTACATCACCAAGGAAGAGATGATAAGCAAAATACGTGCGGTGAACCTGGGTGACGTAATAAATTCGGCAGATTTACTTTTGCAAAATCGTGGCAAACTAACGGTCGCGGCAATAGGCAAGGTCGGGCCACTACCTAGCTTAGAGACAATATCGAACATGCTTGCATAGGCTGCTGGGCACTACAGCAGTTGCATGTGTGGGGCTGCACACGGACGCAGGAGGCGCAGGCCAGGCAGTGGAGAAGCATTTCCCAACAGCGCGAGTTCGCCTCCAGTGGTTTTGCGGACCGCGCATACAAGCGGAGCGCCAGTCGAACCACCGTCCCCACTCAGGTGCAACTGGCTACGGCCGCGCACAGAACATAACCGAGTCCGCGTAGCTCCAGCGCGACATAATACCAGCCGCCAGAGGCACTGCCAGGCCTAGTTGCGTTCCAGCTTGGTTGCTTTGCCATCCAACGCGGAATAGTTGGGGGTTAACAAAATCAACTTTTCAATCTCCGCAGAAATGCTGGTAAAGTCGTGGCTACCCTCATATCTTTGCCCGTTCAAGAAGAACGCAGGCGTTGCATTTACATCAAGTTTGTTAACGGCCAAAAACTTTTGCTGCACCACGCGATCCATCAAGGCTTCATCGGTTGTACACTTCTTAAATTCTTCGTCAGAGATGTTACTAATTTTGGCGATATTTGCCAGAAGCCCAAGATCCTTGTGGGTGGCAATCAAGGCATCAAACGAGTTAAACACCGCCTTGGCGTAGGCAAAAAACGTCTTGTTGTCCTTGTAGCACGTACCAAGCATGGCCGCAGAGAGTGAGAGCTTATCAAGGGGAAAATCCCTCAATATATATAGGAGCTTGCCCTTGTCTATGTACTCATTCTTGAGCCTTGGTAACACCTTGGTCGCAAAATCCGCACAGTGAGAACACGAGAAGGACGCATACTCCAGCATAACTACAGGAGCGCTCGTGTTGCCCAGAAATCTATCACCGGGCATCAGACCCAATAGCTTCTCGGCCGTAACATCCGCCGTATCGACTGTGCTCGCCTCATGGTTAGAGGGAAGGTCCACCTTTTTCGTATCAGCCGCAACAGAAAAACTCAGTAGTAACACGGAACACAGGCACGCCACAACGGAAATGCCCGCACAATATCGCAAGAACCCCATAATCCCACCACAAAACACGACCACAAATTCAGGCTGCACCCCCACTTTTGTTTGCCTGTTTATTCTTTCCGTCATCTCCGCCAAGCTGGCTGGCATACATTGCCTCAAAATCTATAACATCCAACATCAGTGGCGGAAACCCAGCGCTGGCAGTCATCTTAGCGATAACCTCCCGAACAAAGGGAAACAAAACGCCCGGCGCAGTAATGAGCAGAGCCTCTTTCACCACCTGTTCCTCAGCTTTTTCCTCCAAGGGAGAAGACCCCACAATACTT
>NZ_AFMS01000164.1 GCF_000215485.1 Anaplasma marginale str. Florida | reverse complement strand
GGCATGGATGGCGATTCTGATAACGACGACATTGCCGAGTGTCCACCTACGGATACTGCACATACGGTGCGGGACAACATAATTTTCATAGATAAATTTCTTAAACACTAAGCGTCCGGCACTGGTGTTCGGCTGACCTGAATCGTCTGGAGCCCGAGACAGCGGAATGGATGAGCGCCGTACGCGGGCCGATGCAGAGCTCTTTTGGGACATTTTCTTCATGCACCTCCAGACCCGGAGGCCACCTTGCTCCCACAAAACAAAATAATCGCTGCATAGTCCACGTAGCGCTGTAAGCCAACGGCATACGCATTCATACACGGGACGGCGCGCTCTACGCTTTCTGATTCAGCAGAGACACGGCTTCTTCCAGTGTGATATCATCACTTTTTCCTTTGATAGCAACATTTTTGTCACCACACTTCAGGTAGAAACCATACCTCCCTTTGCATACGTATATTTCCTTGCCATTGTCGTGCAGCCCTAAAAGCCTCGATTTCTTCTGCGCTTGGCTGTTTATGACGTCAACCGCCTCTTCTAGGGTCAAATTCCAAAAGTCCTCCCTGCCCTTCACAGAAAAATATGTGCCTCCATACAGGACGTACGGACCAAACCTCCCGGTTCCGAGCTTTATATCCTGCGCAGTGTCAGGATAATTACCCAAAACTATGGGCAAGGACAGGAGTTTTTTTTGCCACATCTAAAGTAATTTCCTGAATACCCTGTGGGACAGCAACACGCTTCCCTTGAGCATTATCCCCAAGTTGT
>NZ_AFMS01000165.1 GCF_000215485.1 Anaplasma marginale str. Florida | reverse complement strand
CTGGGATGCCAAGGGTAGGAGGTGTCTGGATTGGTGATACCAAGAACTTCAAGTGCGGATTGGTGGTTGATGTGCACTACTACTCTTACCATATGTGTTACTAGTGCAACTACCCCGACTATCTCCGGTACGTTGATGGCGTCACTTACAGCAGAGCTGTGTTGGTGAAGCCACATTGGGTAGGTAATTAGGGGCTGAGGTGTCAAGGCACTGAAGGTTAGGAGATTAGGTGTGGGGGTAGAGAGCTGTGTGTGGAGTGTGAGTAAGTAGAGTGGTGATGAGAGGACATTGGCTTATCTGTATTGTAAATTTGGGTAATGTGCGGGCGTGTCCGCTGGGCAGGAAGTTGGTGCCAAGTTAAATTTACAGATGAGGCCGCGTTGTGGTGCAGAGCTGGCAGCGTGGTTGTGCTGTGCATAAAAAAGGAGCCAAGGTCTCAATTCCTGAGCGCTATGAGCTACTAACCCGCAAGTCTTACTGCGGGTCGGAAGTACTATTCCTGTGCGCGCTCCCCGACGATTAGCAGTATACCACTCACCATCGTTGGGAGATAGGTGTGCATTGGGTAGGATGGGCAGAGGCAGGAAACCTGGATAGGAGTGACCCAGGTCTCCTGTACCTGTATGTGCACACCAACACCGTAGTGCTGCACCTCCCTGGCACAGACATCAGGTGCGGTGGGGAGGCTGAGGTATTGGCCTGTG
>NZ_AFMS01000166.1 GCF_000215485.1 Anaplasma marginale str. Florida | reverse complement strand
CTTTTAGTCGTCACCAAGCAGGGCGTCACGCGCTTGGTTGAGCTTTTGGGCAAAATATGCCGAGCCCCCCTTGTCGGGATGCGCAAACTTCATCAACCGGTGGTATGCCGAGGTTATCTGCTCTGGGGTCGCACCAGCCCCAAGACCTAAAACCTCTAGCGCTTCATACTTGGACAAGGCCCCTGTAGTTTTCCTGGCCGTGCTAGCCCCATACGCTCCGCCGTACATATCGTTGATCATTTTATTCAGGATGGCCCTGAAATCCCCGTTGCTAAAATTCCCATACATGACGTTGTTTCTCTTAAACAGCAAAAACGCCACCATAGCAGCAATCGGTAGCACAAACAGTGCGCCGATCACGCTTAGCACGGTGAAAAGCACTAACAACATGTGATAAAGTCTTGATTTGCTCCACGCACTGCAATACACTGCTATCTCCTGCAGCGGGGGGATTATACCCACGAAAATTACTTCATTGCAAGGGTTGTTTATGTTCATCCAAATCGAAGTCACGCCCAATCCAGACGCTCTTAGGTTTTTGCTCAGTGCTGAGATAGGCGCAATAGGAAGCGGGATTGAGTTCTCCGATGCCACCACAGCCCAGGGTTCCACGCTGGCAAGGTTATTGTTCGAGATACAAGGCGTTTCTAAGGTGTTTTTTGGAGGCGACTTTGTGTCCGTCACAAAGCTTCCGGATGCAGATTGGGATACCCTTAGGCCGGAGATTTTGGTCGTGATGACAGACTACTTCTCGTTGCACAATGCGTATTCTGATGCGGCGCCGCAAGCGCATGAGGAAAGTGATGAGCGAGAATTTTTCGACACAAAAGACTCTGAAGTGGTGCAGCGCGTTAAGGAGCTTATAGAACACTACGTGAGGCCCGCAGTTGCCCAAGACGGCGGAGATATAAAGTTCAGGGGATACAAAGAGGGAGTGGTTTTCGTGCACCTAAGAGGCGCCTGTTCCGGCTGCCCAAGCGCCGCTGTGACTCTGAAAGACGGAGTCTACGGCATGCTCAGCTATTATGTGCCAGAGGTCAAAGCTGTGGAGAGCGTTTAGGCCACACAAAAAGTCCTACATGCGCGATGGGCCAAATATGGTTCAGTTGGCCATCACGTCAACCTCTATGTGCGTGACTTACTTCTATCGGCAGCCCCGAGC
>NZ_AFMS01000167.1 GCF_000215485.1 Anaplasma marginale str. Florida | reverse complement strand
GGTACACCGTGGAGGATACTCCATGTGAAGACTCACTGCTTTCCATATCAACTAGTTACCCAACCAACTACACAGCATTTCCACCTCCTTCATTCAAAGCTCTTGGTACTATCAACGCCCCTGCCCATCGTGCGGTTGATGATGCGAGTCCGTTAGGTAGAACAAAAGAGGTACTGGCATCCTTCGGGTTGCACTAGTAACACATGTGGCGGGAATAGTGGTGCACATCAACCAGCACTCTACACAGTTGGGTTCCTGGCATTACCGACATACCTACCCTCTGCACCAGCACCACTCACAACTCATTCCCATATCAACTAGTCATCTACACAGCATACCCCTACGACTTCTCAGGCTCATGTTGATACTGCAAACAGTTGGGTGTCCCTATGTTCATCCCACTGTGGCATATCTACCATCTATAACCACCTAATGTTGTTCCTAAAGTACAGTTAAAGGTCCACACCACCTTCCCAGATCCCTACCTCTGTGTACTACTCGCACTACCAGCTTCCTTGGTGTTGCACTGACAACACCTAGCATAGGAACAGGCACTGCTACAGAAGTGGAAGAGAGGTAGGAGCCAGGGTTGAAGTAGGGATAGGACATGAGAGGTTTGTGATTAAGGGAGGTAAGAAGTCTAATGAGGATACAGCTTCAGTATTCTTATTAGGAAAGGAGTTAGCATATGATACAGCAAGGGGTCAGGTAGACCGTCTTGCCACTGCTTTAGGTAAGATGACTAAGGGTGAAGCCAAGAAGTGGGGTAATGCAGTAGAGAATGCTACTAATGGTGATAAGGTGAGCCAGAATGTGTGCAAGGGTACTGGTAGCACTGGCAGCAGTGGCAACAAATGTGGTACCACCGATAGCACTGCCACCACCAAGATTAGTGCGGTGTTCACTGAGGATGCAGCAGCGCAGTTATCTACTATGGACA
>NZ_AFMS01000168.1 GCF_000215485.1 Anaplasma marginale str. Florida | reverse complement strand
AAACGGATGAATCGTCCACTATCAGCGGCAAATCGCATATCTTCTCGCTAGCTTTCAAGACTTGATTCAAATCCGTGCTGCTAATTTTGCCCGATAGGGCCTTGTAGGAACTGATTTCAGACTCTATCGATATGATCCTGGAAGCAATGTGCTCTGCAGACATTTCAAGGGAGAAAAACCCAACGCTCTTTCCGTCGTTTTTAAGGGATTTACAGGCGCTTAGTGCCATATTCAGAGCTAGAGCTGTTTTCCCCATAGAAGGACGCGCGGCTACGACTATCAGATCGGAATTCTGCAGCCCATTTAACAGTTGGTCTAAATCCCTAAGCCCCACAGACACTCCTTGTAGGGCATTTGCACCGCCTTTGGCGGCTTCGATTTTTTTTCTTACGTCCTCCACCAATACTGAGAACTTGTGATAATTTCTGTCAGATTTACCTCTACTCCCCAGTACAAACAGCCGCTGTGCCGCATCTTCTATCTGCTGCTCTGCAGGGTTGTCGGAGTCATAGTCGTACGCATTGCCCACAACATCGTTCCCAAAGGCAATTAGGCAGCGTCGAAGGTGCGCATCAAATACAGCCTGCGCCACGCTTCTTATGTCAAAAACCACGCTTGCCTTAGCCGCAATTTTGGCCAAATACTCGGCACCACCACATTCGATCAACGCCTCGTCATTGTCAAAAAACATCTTCAGGCTAATCTCGTTGGCAGCAAGGCCCCGCCGGTTGATTTTGAGCACTTGGTCAAAAATCCGCCCGTGCAGAGGATCAAAAAACACGTCTGCACTTATTATATCTTCCAGAGCATCGCAGATCCTGTTGTCCCTCAACATCGCACCGATTAGCATCTGCTCAGCCTCGATGTTGCTAGGCAGGCCGCCTATAGCACCTAGCGTGCTGCTCTCTTTTAAATCCTGCACTAAAAACCCCAACAACACCCTGGGGATTATACCACCATGGGGCCACGCTGCAAACCAACAGCAGACAGTTATCTAGATCTTGCGATATATTTGCCCTGAAATCTACTGGGCATACGAACAAACATTTGCCAGAATCCATTGGGAAGCTCGCCGTTATCGCCGCCCCTGGCACCTGCATTGAACAAGCGAGCTAGGCTTTCCTGCCTTTCCGACATCACAAGCTTAGTCCACTTACCTATGGGCTCCGCCACCCCGACAATCTGTGCAGCACTTTCATACTTTGCGCCACCATCGGCAACGTCACGTTTTTGTGCAGATGAAAAGTCCCTCTTGAGTAGCTTGTCTTCTTTCTCAATATTGTACTTTTCCTGATCTGTTAACGTCTCATCCACATCGTGCTCATCAGCGGATTTCTCGCTTGATGTTTCGGATGACTCATAGCCGAACAGGCCAGCGATCTTTGCAACCAGGCGCCGCACGGCGGACAACAAGGCATCAACGGCCTTCAACAGTTTGTGCAGCAGTTTCTTTAGGGCCTGCCAAACGTGGCCAAGTCCTTTCTTTAGTGTTCTGAACGGCCAGAGAAGAATATTCTTCAGGCACCTGCACACACGCCTTCTCACCGGCTTAATGAACAGTAGTAAAGACGCGATCAGCCCGACAGACGCAGCGGTACCTTTCAGCGCAGCCCCTGCGATCCCAGAACCCGGTATCAGCCCTAGCAACTTCTTTATCACATACAAACTCGGACATGCACCCGCGTTGATTCTAGCATACTATAGCGTATACACAAAGTGTCTGTTACGCAGGACCAATCACTGTTAAGTCGGGAGTAACACACTATGTACATTACGACACCTTTACGCACGGCTGCTATTGTCCTATGCTTGAAACAGTGTTTAAAACGTGATGATGCTGTCAGAATCCCCTTACATGAGGCTAGCAATGCAGGAGGCGGTCAGCTCACCGGCTGAGGTTCCAGTAGGTGCCGTAGTCGTCGATGAGCGCGGCGTTGTAGTATCTAGCAAGCACAACCTCACGCTTCGCAACTCAGACCCGACGGCGCACGCGGAGATGCTCGCCATCAGAGAGGCTTGTTTGCACCTGTCAACTCACGTGCTGGACAATTGTGATATGTACGTAACGCTTGAGCCGTGCGCCATGTGTGCATATGCGATATCTTTATCAAGAATTCGCAGGCTATATTTTGGCGCATACAATGCAAAATGCGGGGGAGTAGAGCACGGCGCCCGAGTTTTTAGGTTTTGCCATCACATCCCTGAGGTATACGGTGGGTTCCTCGAGCGGGAAAACGCAGAGATATTGAAAAGCTTTTTCTATAAGCTACGGAACCAGCAGCACCAACCATAGTGCGGAGCGCGGCTTCCTATCAGCTGAGTTAAGGACCACAACCGTGTAGACTCGCGGTCCCTACCACACAACACCTCCCTCCCCCGAGGTGCGTTCCCAACCATGGGCCACGTGTATGCTCAACAGATGCTACAGTCTGAGCAAGCTCACACCCCACGTGATGCCGGCTCCTATTGCGGCAAACAGTACTAGATTGCCCTTTTTGATTCTGCCTGCACGCTTAGCTTCGTACATCGCAAGCGGTATGGATGCGGACGAAGTGTTCGCGTGCTCATCTATACTCAAGATGACCTTATCCCTGGAAAGCCCCAGCCTGTTGATAACGAGGTCAATAATTCGTACATTGGCTTGGTGGGGAATAAACCAGTCAATCGAGTCAACATCCAACGCACTACTTTCAAGCAGTGCTGAAATAGCGGATGATAGCTTAACCACCGCATGCTCAAATAGCACGGTACCCTTCATGCATATGTACCCAGCCTTGCCGGTAGAGGCAACCCCACCGTTTGTGTAGAGCACATTACCAAGTGAGCCATCAGCGCACAAGAGAGTGGACATAACTCCGGCCCCAGGTTTTTCCGTTTCGTCCTGCCCCTTGAACACAAATGCCCCCGCACCGTCGCCGAATAGCACACATGTAGACCTATCAGTCCAATCGACCACTTTAGACATTGCCTCGGACCCTATGATCAGGGCAATGTTAGCCTGGCCAGCCTTTATCATGCTATCTACAATCGACAGAGCGTACAAAAACCCGAACAGGCGGCGTTTATATCGAACGCAGCTGCGTTCTTGCAACCCAGATTTCCTTGCACCATCGTTGCACAACTCGGCATCGTTTTGTCCGGAGTTGCAGTTGCAACAATTATAAGGTCAACCTCGCTCGCCGATACCCCCGCATCTTCTAGCGCAATCTCAGCAGCTTTAGTTGCCATACCAGACACGGTATCGCCCTCTTCCACTACATGTCTGCGTTTTATACCAGTTCTTCGAAAAACCCACTCATCCGTGGTATCAACCATGAGCGACAGATCATCATTGGTGATGACTTTCGCAGGCAAAAACGCCCCCACACCACAAAAAACAGATCTTCGCATCAACCATTACTTACTTCTGAGATCATTTCTTTCGCCATGTCTCCTTGGCTAATCACGCATACAGCCTCTTTTATCGCGTGGGCGAATGCCGTGGCATCGGCCGAACCGTGGCTTTTCACCACGATGCCGTTGAGGCCCAATAGCACGGCACCATTGTACGACCTTACATCCAGAGCGCTGCCACTAGTCCGCTTGAAGTAGCAAGAGCGTAAAATGCGCATTGCAGCCCTTCCCATCAGGGAAGAACAGATTTCCTTTTTGAGTATATGAAGCGTGAGCCCGGCAACTGCCTCGCAGGTTTTTAACATAATGTTGCCAGAGAAGCCATCAGCAACAACAACATCCGCCACCCCGTCGAACGCCTCTTTTGCTTCAACGTATCCGTAGAAATTAATGTCCTGCTTTGCGTCGCGCATCAACGCGAACGCTTCTTGAATGTTGTAAGTGCCTTTTGTATCTTCCGCACCGATATTCAACAGCCCCACTTTGGGATGCTCAACGCCGAGCACAGCCCTCGCAAATGCCCTGCCCATAATCGCAAACTGAAAGAGTAAGCCTGGAGCACATTCGGCATTAGCACCCAAATCTAGTGCAACAAAACTGCCCTTCCTGGAGGGCAGTACAGTAGCAATAGCTGGACGATCTATGCCTTGCAACGTACCTAAAAGATACCTGGATATCGCCATAAGGGCACCGGTGTTACCCGCAGAAACCGCAGAAGCAACCACGCCCTTTTTGACGTCTTCTATTGCACACCACATGCTTGACTTCCTGCGGTGCCTGAGTGCAAAAGACGGCCTGTCGTCACACAATACGGCATCCGGCGTGTCAATGAAGACGCTATTTTTCTCTACCAGCTTATACTTACCAAGCACCGGCAGCACAGCACTCTCTTTACCATATATGCTAAGATGCACTTTGTGCTTACACGGCACAGCACCGGAGAGAACCAAATCAGCCCCCTTAATGGCAACCTCGGGGCCGAGATCCGCCCCCATAGCGTCAAGCGCTACTGACACGCATGCGCCACTGTCACGCACCACTAAACCTTAGACTCAGTAACTTGCTTCCCGTTGTAGTAGCCCCCCAAACACACGTGATGGGGAAGTTTATACTCCCCGGTAGTTGGGTCAATAACGACGTTAGCGGCAGACAGCGCCAAATGCGAACGATGCATGTTGCGACGCGACTTCGACTTCTTCCTTTTGGGTACAGCCACAGTTCAATCCTCACCCACAATACTCGGATTATGGCCCAGAAAATCGAGGTTGGCAATAGCATTTTTCAAAAAGAACCCACTCTGCAAGCCAAACAGCCATCAACTACCTAACAACCCACCCATAAATCTGGCAGGCACACATGTTAAGAACGCAAAAAAATTTTTTGATGCGGCATACCGGTAAATGGCCTACCATGGCTACTGCTGATTTGTATGTACGCCAGATTGTATCAAAACTTCAATTTTCACGTCCTGCTACAGCACAATAGGGCGCGCGTCGGTGTAATCTCCACCCCCCATGGGGTGTTGTATACCCCAGCGTTCATTTTCTGCGCAACAAAGGCCGCTATAAAATCGTTAGACATGAAAACTGTCAAAGAATGCGGCACGCAGATCGTGCTCTCTAATACATATCATCTTATGCTGCAACCAGGGGCAGAAACGGTGGCCGCGCTGGGAGGGCTGCATAACATGCTTGGCTGGAAAGGGCCAATGTTGACCGACTCTGGAGGGTATCAAATTTTCAGCCTTGGATACGGCTCAGTATCGGAGGAATTGAAAGGCAAAAGAAGGCGGGCTAATTCCTCTCTCATCAAGATAGATGAGAGCGGCGCAATTTTTAGGTCATACATCAACGGGCAGCTGCATCATCTGACTCCCGAAAAATCCATGCATATCCAACGCATGTTAGGGGCAGATCTTGTCGTAGTATTGGACGAGTGCACCCCTTTCCACACTAGTTACGAGTATACAGCACAGTCTATGCACATGAGCAACCGCTGGGCATTGAGGTCACTAGAGGAATTTCAAAAAACCGCAGACGGAACGCAAGCTTTGTATTGCGTCATACAGGGTGGAGTGCATAGTGATCTTAGACGCGTCAGTTGCGAGTTTGCTAACAGCTCTCCGTTCTTTGGCAACGCAATTGGTGGCTCGCTTGGGTCACATAAACAGCAGATGTATGATACCGTCTCTTTGACCACCAGTTTGCTTGACAAGAGCAGGCCCGTGCATTTGCTTGGTATCGGCAATGTGTGCGACATTTTGCACGGAGTAATGAACGGCGTAGACACGTTTGACTGTGTATATCCCACCAGGATAGCAAGACACGGGGCAGCGCTGGTAAGGCCCGAAAACAGAATCTCACCGGACAGGGAGTATGTTAATTTATACAACTCCAAATTTGCGCGTTCTTTGGCTCCCATCGAGCAAGATTGCGGCTGCTATACCTGTAATCACCATTCAAGGGGTTACCTCCACCATCTACTAAAAGCCAAGGAGCTACTGGCATACACCCTTATTACGATACACAATGTATACTTCATGAACAGCTTAATGCAGCGCGTAAGAAGGGCGATAGCGGGAGAAACCTTAGAGCAAGAATATGAGTACTGGCTCGGAAAACGCGGGGCAGCACCGGACTCGGCATCGCCGCAGCCCCCCCCAAGCGGGAAAACCCCAACCGCACCTAGGTAACCAACAAAAGCTACGCTATGTTTCATGTTGGTGGCATCTAGGGGATAGAAAGAGCGCACCCGCACTATCAATTCCTGGTTATGCTGCAGAAAACCTTCAGACTATATAGGCAGGCTGTACGAGAGCTATAAAGGGCATTGGCCTCTCCCCCACATACAGGGGGGTTCCGGTAGGAGCGCTGCGCTATGAACCGCTATAAGTGGTCAGCTAGATATCCCTTAACTTCCTCTGATTTCGGGGCCTTGAACACCTCTTTGGTCGTATTGTGCTCAACTATTCTGCCCTCTTGAAAAAACGCGACCCTGTCCGAAACTTCTCGTACCTGCTTAACAGAGTGAGTGACCAGCACTATCGTGAAATTCTTCTTTAGCTCCTTGATTAAATTCTCCACAACACCTGTAGCCACAGGATCAAGCGCAGAGCACGGTTCGTCCATCAACAGCATAGTAGGCCTAACCGCAATCGCTCGGGCTATGCATAGACGCTGTTGCTGCCCACCAGAAAGCTTACACGCACTATCCTTCAGCCGTCCGCCCAGTTCATCCCACAACCCTACACGTCGCAAACTTTCCTCAACGATGTCATCAAGCCGCCTCTTGTTTCTGGCTAACCCATGCAGCTTAGGCCCATAAGCTATGTTTTTGTATATCGAGTCGGGAAACGGGTTCGGTTTCTGAAACACCATACCAACCTTTGCCCGCAGCAGCACAACATTAGTGTCGGGCGAGTGCACGTCCATCCCTTCAATGTCAATCTTGCCTTCCACCTTGCAATCTGGAACAAAGTCATTCATGCGGTTAAAACATCGCAAGAACGTGGACTTGCCGCACCCAGACGGCCCTATAAGGGCAGTAACCTCCCTTTTGTACACATCTAGGTTAACATCGAACAAAATCTGCTTCTTGCCATACCACAGATTCAGACCCTCTACTGCAGCATGAACTTCTGACACTGAAATTAAGCCCTTAATACATCT